>JAOAIH010000032.1 GCA_026414805.1 Spirochaetota bacterium
GTGCAGTTAGGGAAGACCTTTGCAGAACGATTAGCAAAATTCTTACGGTATGATGAAGTTTACCGCAAGAGGTATTCTATTGATGGGTGGGTGTGAAGGGTCAGAGCATAATGAATTTACTAATATAAAATTATAATTTACCGAAAAGTAAAGTGTATCATATTTTTTCAGGAGAAAAAATCATGAAATGTGACAAGTGCGGTTGTGAAGTAAATCAATTAAATCATTACTATATCCCTGACCCTAAACGTCATAAAGGGAAAAGATATTGTATCCGCTGTGCAAAAGAGGAAAATATAATAACTTTGATATAGCAACAACAATATTTTTTCCCATATCCATTTTTACTACAAAGAATTATACCATCAACATTTCACTTGACAGAGACAACATGTTTCTGTCACAATTATATTATGTTAAGCAATCAAATTTCAATTTTAATTGTGGATGATGAAGAAAAGATATGCAACAGGCTGGCCTCCGTCATACAACGAGAAGGTTATGCAGTAACAACAACTACACAACCTGAAAAAGCTATAGAACTTTTATCTACACAGAACTTTGATATAATCCTAACAGACCTCAATATGCCACAGAAAAGCGGTTTCCAGATAATGGAATACATTCAGCAGTCTGGCCTTAATGTACTTATCATTGTGATAACTGGATATGCATCTGTTGATACTGCAATACAATCTATAAAATTAGGAGCTTACGATTTCATTCAAAAACCATTTGACATCGAAACGCTCAAATTGACAATAAAGCGTGCAGCATTAACCATCAAGCTAAGAAAAGAAAACGAACGATACATCGAAGAATTAAAAAAACTGAACAATTTGAAAAATGAATTTATTTCAGTCGTATCCCATGACCTTCGTTCACCACTGGCAACTATTGGCGCATACGTCAAATACCTTACCAAAAAAGATGATTTTCCGCAAAAATATGCCCGATACCTATATATTATAGGTGACATTGCTGAAAATTTATATGCGCTGGTTAACGAATTACTTGATATTTCCAAAATTGAATTAGGTATTTTGCATTTAAACTATGAAGATGTTGACATTAACGTAATTATTAATTCAACAATAGAAAATTTTTCAACCCTGGCAAAAGAAAAGAATAATGAAATTGTTTATTCACAAAAACCTGAAAATCCTATTATCAAGATTGATAAAATCAAAATTATGCAGGTTCTGAATAATCTTATAAGCAATGCAATTAAATTTACTGAAAATGGGATAATAGAGGTTTCAGCAATTTCCCATAACAAGGGAATCTTAATTTCTGTGAAAGATACAGGGATGGGAATTGACGAAGAACTCAAAAAAAGCATTCTTGATCCCTATATCCTTTTTCATACAAACGGAACACGAGGCGAAACAGGCACAGGACTTGGCCTTTCTATATGTAAACGTTTTGTTGAACTTCATGGTGGAACAATTTCTCTTGAAAGTGAATATGGCAAAGGTAGCACTTTTACAATTTATATTCCACACGCATCGCACTGAATGTATAACTGGTAACTGAAATATGAAAAAATATCTACGGGTTAGTTTCTCCAAGCACTATCCGCTTCTGATTATAGTGACTATCTCCCTCTGTATTATTGCGGTAAGTATCATCACTATTCAAACTATTTCTCGAATATATTCAACTTCAATTGAGTATTCAAAAAAATCAACAATTGAACACATTGAATCCATGAGTACATTAATTTATAAATTTACAAAAGAATCTAATGCACCTAATAAATCATTTGAACTTATACCTGTAAAAAATAATACCTCAATATATACTGCCTATATAGTTACCCCCACAGATGATGACAGATACTATAAAGTAACAAACGTAATAAAAGGAAGACCTCAAATTAGAAAATTAACACGGTATGATTCATCTGAGGAGTTTTTGATACGCAGAGGCCTTGCTCATGTTACCATTAATCCTGTAATAGAAAGTCAGGGTACTATTTCGTATATGGAAAGCTATATACCACTTCATGGGAATGGAAAACCACACTGTTTAATAGTGCAGTGGCTTGTACCAGATACTTTTATCCTGCAAAACAAATATGATGCGCTGATAAAATCGCTGATGCAAGCAATTGCCATTATTATTCTTACAACCATCATCGTTATTGTTGTTGTTTCAATCATTCATTCCTATCGCACAAAATCGCTGATTCATGAGCTATCGCATAGCATACAAAGTATTGCAACAGGCACTCTTGATATAGCACTCAATGACAGCATTGATGGCGAACTCAAACCTATTGCAACTTCATTTAACAGCCTTGTGGAAAAAATAAAGCATAATGATCAGATGCTGCAAAATGTGCAGGAAAACATGTATGCAGATATCTTCAAAAAAGGAGTAGTTTTATTAAAAGAGAATAAATTGAATGAAGCTATGGCATGTTTCACCGTAATGCTTATGTATAAGCCTCATAGTTTTGCCAGTCTTTTCAATCTTGGAGTATGCTATGCAAAGAAGGGGGATTTACAGTCTGCACGTAAATGCTTTGAGAAGTCTAGTGAATTAAACCCTGACAATGAACTTGCCCTGCGCTATATTGAAAAAATAAAGGCATTACAATAAATATTTAATTGAATGAACAAAAGCATTGAACACAAGGTAAAGCACCTCCCATCAAAACCTGGTGTGTATATTTTTATAGACCACAAAAAAGAAATCATTTATATTGGGAAAGCTGTATCATTAAAAAAACGGGTTGCTTCATATTTTCAAAAAAATCTTGATGCTAAAACACGCGTACTTGTGTCAAATATTAATGACATTGATTATATAGTTACGCAGAGCGAAATAGAAGCGCTGTTGTTAGAAAGCTCATTAATAAAAAAGCACAAGCCAAAATACAATATACAGCAAAAAGACGATAAACGCTTTCCCTATATTGCTGTTACACTACATGAAAAATTTCCACGAGTTATTTTTACCCGAAAACTCTTTCACAATGGCGATAAATACTATGGCCCCTACACTGATGCCCATGCTGCACGCAAAACTGTTTCACTACTTAATAAAACCTTTAAGCTCAAAACCTGTACCAAGGACATACCATTAAAGCAAGGTGAGCGTCCATGCCTTAACCATCAGATTGGCCGATGCCAGGGAGTATGCAAAGGGCTTGTTACCCAAGAAGAATACCGCAATGTAATTGAAACTGTTATGCAGTTTCTGGAAGGAAATATTGATCCAGTGTTGGAAAAACTTTCAGTACTCATGCACTCTTATTCAAATGCTATGCGCTTTGAAAGCGCAGCCCAGGTACGGGATATGATTTTTGATATACAGAAAATTTTGCAAACACAGCATGTGGTAACGCCTCTGGGACAAAATCAGGATTTTATAGGCGTTGCTACTCACCAGGATGATGCATACATACTTGTATTTCAGTTCAGGCATGGCAGTTTAAGTGGCAAGCGCATCTTTGTGTACAATAATGCTTCATATACCGATCGCTCAAGTCTTATTGCTCAATTTATGGTTGAGTATTATGCACACAATGAACCACCACACACAATTGTCATCACTGAAATGATCGATGAGGGCCCTATTGTTGAAGAGTACTTACAATCAAAAACATTACAAGCGGTGCACATTGTCACACCAAAAACTGATCATGAAAAAGCTGTGGTTCAATTACTTAAAAAAAATCTTGATTTGGCGATAGCTCAAAAGATTGCTCCATCCTGGCAAAAGGCTCTTTTTGAATTGCAAGAAGTACTCCATCTTCCCACATTGCCAATCGATATTGAATGCTTTGATATTTCTAATATTCACGGCGCCTTTGCCGTTGCATCCATGGTGCACTTTACCGATGGTATGCCAAATAAAAAAGAATATCGTCGCTATCGTATTCGCGCTTACACAAAGCCCGATGATCCTGGCATGATACATGAAGTTGTGGGAAGGAGATTGCAACATCTTCTCAATGAAGGATTACCCCTGCCCGATCTTCTTGTCATTGATGGCGGCAAGGGACAGCTTTCCAGAGCGCTTGAGGTTATGCAGGCATTAGAATGTTCTGTTCCTATTATTGCACTTGCCAAACGTCTGGAAGAAATTTATCTGCCACAGGGCACTGACCCCTTGAGGCTTCCAGCAACATCACCGGCGCTAAAAATGCTGCAAGCAATCCGAGATGAAGCTCATCGCTTTGCCATAACCTACCATCGCACACTCCGTAACAGGAATATAACCGCATCCGTACTTGACCAGATCAGTGGTATTGGCTCTCAGTATAAAAAGAAATTACTGCAAAACTTTGAAACAATTGAGCAGATTATGCAGTCAGATGCAACAACTATTGCCACTACAGCAGGAATTCCTCAAAAGGTTGCACAAAAAATCTACGACTTTTTTCACAGGAATGAAAGCTAACGGTGCCTCATGCTACAGGAGCTATCGCCCAATTATATTAATTTGTGTAAGACCGTTGATAATAAACTGAACTGCCATAGCCGAAAGAATTAGCCCCATCAATTTATGTATCACTGAAATGCCCGTCTTGCCTAAAATCTGCTGAAGCTTACCGGCAAGGGCCATCACAAGCATTGCAATACAAAATGTAATGACAGAAATAACCGATATTACGGCAAGCTTTATAGTGTCACCTTGCGCTTGCGAGCTGAACATAAGTAAAGCTGCAATGTTACCCGGCCCACATAAAAATGGAATGGCAAGCGGGAAAACGGCAATATCAGTTTCAGTGTCATAGTCTCTGTCATCAAGCTTCTGCGTTCTACGAGGTCGTGCCAGAAGCATATCCATGGCAATTACAAAAAGAAGAATGCCACCTGCAATCATAAATGCTCCGGGGGTTATCCCAATAAAACCCAAAAAAATATGTGCACTGAAAATGAAAAACAATGATACTGCTATTGAAATAGCCGTTGATTTAATAATAACCCTTTTACGGTATGCTGTATCATAGGGTGCCAAGTACGCAACAAAAAGCGGAATGAGGCCTAATGGATCCACAACAAACAAAAGAGTAAAAAATACTGTTGGTATAAACGTTGATTCCATCATACAACCACATATTTCACATCAAGAATCTCCGGTAGCTGTGAAAGCTTTTCAAGCACTTCTTGTTGGATATCCTCATCAATTTCCAGTATAACAAGCGCCTTGCCGCCCCGTCGTGTGCGTGCAAGATGCAGGTTAGCAATATTTATATGATTTTTTCCTAGGAATGTCCCTATAGCACCAATAACATTGGGCACATCGTTATTGTGCATCACAAGCATTCTTCCCGAAGGTATAAAATCAATGAGGTATTCATTACAGCGCACTACCCACGGCTGTTTTGCTATCACGGTTCCCCATAGTTCATTGTGCCCCAAGCCACCTTCTGCTTTTGCCTGTATAAGGTGCGCCCAATCACCGGATTGTGTGCTTTCGCCAACATGTACCTTTATACCACGCTCAGCTGCAATCATGGTGGCATTTACATAATTTAAAGGCCTATCAATATAGGGCGATAGTAACCCTTTAAGGTACGCTGCTGTCAGAGGGTCTCTGCTGTATTTACCAAACTCCCCTGAATAATACAATTGTACAGAATTGACCTTGCCACCTAACATAATTGCTTGAAACTTACCCATACGTTCGGTCAAATTAATAAATGGCTTCAGGAAATCATATTGTTGCACATCAACTGATGCATAATTGACACTGTCATGAACAACACCCTTTGTGAAATAATCAACAACCGTTTGTGCTGCTTCAATTGCAACCGAAACCTGTGCTTCATAGGTATATGCACCTAAGTGAGGCGTGAGTATAACATTGTTGAGTTCATGAAATGGTGGCACGTCTATAGGTGGTTCCTGGGTAAATACATCCAGCGCTGCACCTGCTATTCGTCTTTCTTTTAATGCAGTATAAAGGTCCTGCTCATTTACTATTCCGCCACGGGCACAATTGATAATGCGAACATTAGGCTTTAATTTCCTTATCACATCGGCATTGATTATATTCTTTGTTTCTTCAGTTAATGGTGTATGTACACTTATAAAATCAGCTTTTTTCCATATTGTTTCAAGGTCAGCAATCTCTATATCCATATTCACCAACTTTTCTTTTGCCAAATAAGGGTCAAAGCCCAATACCTGCATACCTAATGCCTTGCATAGTTTGGCAAACTCTGACCCTACTCTCCCCAGTCCTATAATTCCTATGACTTTGCGCCTTAGTTCAACTCCTTCAAATTTAGTTTTTTCCCATTTTCTCTGCTTCATTGATGAATCTGCCTGAGGAATATTCCGTGCAAGTGAACACAACAAGGACATGGCAAACTCTGCTGTTGAAATTGTATTGCCTCCGGGTGCATTGGTAACTATTATTCCTTTTGCTGTAGCACGTTCAACATCTACATTATCCACCCCAATGCCCGCACGAGCAATAATTTCAAGTTTGGTTGCTGCATCTATTACATTTGAAGTCACATGTGTTGCAGAACGGATAATGAGAGCATGGGCATCAGCTATTTCTTTTTGTAATGCAGCCTCAGTAAGTCCCGGCTTATAAACTATATCAAAATCAGGATTGCCCTGCAAAAGTTGCAAACCTTCTTTAGCAATTTCATCCGTAATAAGAATTTTTTTCCTCATGAGCCCTCCACTTTTTGTGTATTAGTAGTATTAAAGTAGAGTAAACGCTGTCAATTGTCAACAAATAGAATGTGGTTAATAATAAACTTTTGGAATCTTTTCAACCATCTTTAACTGGATATAATTCACACTTTCCACGCACTGTAGAAAAAAATGATATGTGATAGAAAATATTTCAGATATTCATTCTTTCTACATTACGGCAGTAATGCGCTATCACCCGCCTATCATTTTCTTTGCTTCCACCACCACGCAGCAATGGAGCCAGAAATATTGTGCCATATACTGAATATAGCTCCTGGCAGAGCAGCTAATGCAGTAAAATGCATTACTGCCAGTGATACTGCAAGACCGGAATTTTGCATTCCTACCTCAATTGCAATTGTTCGCCGTTCTTTTTCATCAAAATGCATTACAAGACTTGCTACATACCCCAACACCAGCCCCGCACCGTTGTGGAGTATAACTGCCACTACTGTGAGTGCACCCACAGCATGCAATGTGTGAGCATTTGCTGCAGTAATGCCTGCTATAATAGTAACTATCGCCATAACCGAAACCGAAGGCAGTATAAATATAATACGTTCAACTGTATTTTTAAAAAAAATGCGCGTTACTACACCCAGTGCCACAGGAATAATAATAACCTTAACAATTGAAATGAACATGGAAAATACCGGCACGCTTACCCACCGCCCCGCATACAGATACGTGAATAGTGGAGTAAAAATAGGCGATAGCAGTGTACTTGCGGTAGTCATTGCAACCGACAATGCAACATTCCCACCCGCCAGATATGTGATAACGTTTGATGCAGTGCCTCCGGGGCAACTGCCAACAAGGATTAGCCCAGCAACTATTTCCGAAGGAAGCGGAAGCAGTATGGTAAGCACAAATGCTATCAAAGGCATTATTGCATATTGAGCCACCACACCAGCTACTAGTGCTCGTGGAAATTTTGCAACATGCATAAAGTCATCAGGCTGTAATGTAATCCCCATGCCAAACATGATAATTCCTAAAAACATGGGAATAGAGTGTACCAGTCCTTTGAATGCATCCGGGAAAAAGTATCCACACAAAGAAAAAACTACTACTAATGGCAGGAAATATTGTTCTATACTACGTGTAATGGCACGCATGAAAGTAACCCATGAATATATTTAAAAAAAGAATATATGGCGATAGTTACTAGATAAGAGACTGTTGCAGCTCATAATAATGGCATTATCTATATGTATGATAAACACTATAAAAATAAAAAATTTCTGGTGTCATACATCAATGATTACACGATACAACCTTACGTTTGGGATTACTACCATCACTTTATTATACGCAGCCAATTCGCTCTCCCCGGGAATCGAACCCAGACACACGGCTCCGGAGGCCGACGCTCTATCCATTGAGCTAGGAGAGCACTGTAGGTTGCACTAACTTAGCTATTGCACTAGATACATGTCAAGATAATTTATTAGGTCACTGTCTATATATTACAGGTTAAGAGCAAACATGGCACACGCCCGACAGCATCAGTAAAATGCACAATGGGCTAGCAATATATTATAATAAATATTCTTTTGCAATTTCATCAAGAGTTAACACCGAGTTAGGCAAAAGCAGGTCTGGTACTTTTCCGTATTTCTGTTTACATTGGAACCGCTTACACATATTCCTGCCTTCAATGCCCGCAAGGCAATATTTGGCTTTAAAAGCTAACGTTGTGAATTGCATATCCGACAGAATGCCTGTAAAAATTGGACAATTTTCCGCATAGGGACATTTGTCTTTCATGATCAAAACCCAAAACAGCAATTGTTACAATACAATTATAGCACAGAAAGAGGGGTAGAACTCAAATTCTTTTTTATGCTTTCAATTACCTTTAATACGATGGCAAGAGGTAAAGAAACATATAAGCTCAAGAAAATTGATACGATTTCAAAACTATACAATTAACTCAGATATTTGCATTTTACATTATATATACATTATACAGAGAATTTTTTAAAGGATTAATACAAATTTTTTTTGTTTTTTTGCCGATATAAGCTATAAATATTCTTGACAAGTAAGCAACAAAATTTTTTTTGGTGCTATACTTTCCTCCAATTTAATGATTGGCGAACCTCCAAATTCTCTTTAGAGGGGAACCCTCTTCCCCTCTACTTTTTTTATTAAGGGTAATGTAGTAAAAACGTATGCAATTAATAAAATCCCTGATATTCATTACGAGCAATACGATACTTTCTCCTATAATACTTGACAATAGCAGGCTTTATCATAAGGTAGCTAGCAATAATCCTGTCGGGCCATCCATATTCCAGGAGTTTCAAAATTGTTTTTCTCATGCTTCCCTCCTTGATTTAGGGCAGACTATTCCGTTAGGGTAATATTATTAGTAAATTTAAATTTTGCAAGCTTTTTTTGCTAAAAAAATTAAAAATTTTTCCGATAATGATTATTTTGGCACAATTATTTTATGTCACATTAAAGGAGTGTTAAGTAGGAATAAATTATACTTGTTTTTTAATCCCTTATTTTGTATTGTATCCTGCACCATAGATATTTAATTTGTAACAATTATGAAAAAGTGAATATCATAAAAGGTTATGGCACGAGCAAATAAATTTACTATTGAAGATAATATCGTAAACAGCATTATTGGCGAAGGTTCTGAATTCAAAGGCGAATTTAACATTAACGGTTTGCTACGCATAGATGGTAAATTCAAGGGAACTATCGCCACCGATGGAAAAGTACTTATAGGGCAAACTGGCGAAGCTATCACCGACATACAGGCGCGGGTAGTAGTTATTGGTGGCACTGTCAAAGGCAATATTTATGCCACTGAAAGGGTTATCATGCTTTCAACAGGAATCATACATGGTAATGTCATTACGCCAAGCCTCATCATGGAAGATGGTGTTATTTTTGAGGGTAACTGCATCATAAACAAGAGGCAAGAAAAACATGATTGAGATAGTACCCCCAAATCAGAAAAAGGAAGAGCAAAAAATTGTTAAACGCAAAAAAGGAACAAAATCTACCAGTTTGCATTCTACATTCAGGACAACGTTTGAGAGTACTCTTGAGTTTTCACTTCCCGAAAACCTTGATGAACTGCTTGATGACCTCAAAGATCAGGAAAAGAAATTTATGGCTGACCCTTCGCTCTACAATATGCAGCGGTACAAGGCTCTTGTTCAGAAGATTTTGAAAATACTTGTAAGTGATGAATACGTAGTAAATATTTTACAGCGCAAACGTCGCGATCGCGCTGATTTTGTAATCATCCAGCAAATACAAAACAAACTTGAAGAAATTACAAAAGCGTATATAACCAACAACAAAGCATTTGATATGTTAAAAACCTTTGATGAAATCAGAGGTTTAATCCTTGACCTTATCCACTAACAGCATGACACAAATTTTGGGCAATACTATCCAGCAATCAATTCTATTGCACAGTGTACAAAATAACAGCCTTCCCCATTCTTTGCTTTTTTCAGGGCTGGAGGGCATTGGTAAAAGGCTTTTTGCCATTAAGCTTGCAAAGACCATGCTTTGTGTGCACCACACGGCCTGTGACAGTTGCCCTCAATGTTTACAGATTACACACAACACACATCCCGATGTTATTGTGATTGGACCAAACCAAAAAGGCACCATTCCCATCGGCAGCGAAGATCAGGAAGGGACTATCCGCTGGCTTATTGGCCGTGTGAACCTGGCTTTGGTATACGACTTTAGGGTTATTATCATCAACGATGCGCATTGCATGAATGTCCAAGCGCAGAATGCGTTGCTTAAAACTATCGAGGAACCGCCTGTAAATACGTTTATCATCCTTGTAAGCTCTGAACGCAATCAGCTGTTGCCTACCATCCGTTCCCGTGTTGCGGAATATGTTTTTCATCCTTTAAGCGATAGCGACCTCGTATCCATCATGGAACACAATGGAGTTGACATGCAAAAGTATGACTCCATCATCCCTATTGCAGGAGGGTCTGCATCGTATGCTCTGACCCTTGCCGATGATACAATCTTTTCACAGCTGAAAGAGGCGTATGCTGCAATTATACGCTTTGTGTGCAATCCTGTGGTATTTACCTATGAGCTATCGCCCCTTATCCAGGCTATTGGTGCATATACAACAATTGACCTTTTGATCAATATGTTCAGGCTTCATTGCACCAATTCAAATGACATGTTTCCATGGTTTGAAAACAAGCTTGACTCTGCACGTGCTATAGAAATTATTAAAATATTACTTGAACTGCGCAAAGGTATTTCCCACAATATTAATATTAGAATGGCATTGAAAGGTATGCTATACTCTTTATGTTTTACTAAATAAATATTTTTTTATGCAAGGTTAACTATGGATATTACAGGAGTAAAACTTAGATGCAGCCAGCAGGTGTATTATGTATATACTAACAATCTTTTTGTACGCCGCAATTCCTTATGTGTTGTTGAAACTGAACATGGTATAGATATAGGCAGAGTTTTTAAAAAGCTTACTTGGCTACCTGATGAATCAATTAAAGTTGGCGGCAAGCTTATACGCCTTGCCACACAGGAGGATTTAAGCATCCTGCCACAGATTGAAGCCCTTGAGGACAGGGCTTTTTCAGTATGTAAGGAAAAAATTGCTGAGAAAAAGCTGGAAATGAAGCTTGTTATGGTCAAAAGCCTTTTTGATAAAACCAAGATTATCTTCTACTTTGTGGCTGATGGGCGTATTGACTTCAGGGAACTGGTGCGCGATTTAGCTGCAGTATTCAGGACTCGCATTGAGATGCGTCAGATTGGTGTGCGCGATGAAGCTCGTATGTGCGGTGGTTATGGCACTTGTGGCAGGCAGTTATGCTGTGTCAACCTGAAAGAAGAATTTGAACCTGTATCTATAAAAATGGCCAAAGACCAAAATATGAACCTGCATTCACTAAAAATATCCGGGATGTGTGGCAGGCTTTTGTGCTGTCTTGGGTATGAGTATCACATATATCGCGAGATCAATGAATCGCTCCCAAGCCCTGGGTATCAGTTTATAGTGAATGACATCCCTTTTGTTGTTGAGGCAATTGACAGCCTAAAAGAGTCATTAATATTAAAGCATAATTCCCATACTGTTGCTATCCACAGGGATGATATCAAAAATGAAAACGGGACATTTGTTTTAAGCGATAATGCAATTGCAAAAATAAAACATTCACTGGAAGTTGTGACCGAAGAGGTGTAATCAATGGAAAAGCGCTTTTATGTTACCACACCCATTTACTATGTCAATGCAGAACCGCATATAGGACATGCCTATACCACCATAGTAGCTGATTTTGTGAACCGCCTGTACAAGATGCGTGGCTATGAAACATTCTTTTTAACCGGCACTGATGAACATGGTGACAAGATAGTCAAAGCTGCCATGCAAAATAACGCACAACCGCAGGATTATACTGACAAAATCAGTGCTATTTTTAAAGCACAGTGGCAGGCAATGGGCATTGAGTTTGATGATTTTATTCGCACTACTGAAGAGCGCCACAAGAAAGTGGTGCAGTATGTATTACAGAAAGTATATGATAATGGTGATATCTACTTTGGTAGCTACGGTGGCTACTACTGCTTTGGCTGTGAACGCTATTTTACTGAAAAAGAAATGGTTGATGGCAAATGCCCCGATCACCAAAAGCCACTGGAATTTATTAAAGAAGACAATTACTTTTTCAAAATGAGCAAATACCAGCAATGGCTCATTGATTATATCAATACACACCCTGATTTTATAAGACCTGAGCGCTACAAAAACGAAGTGCTTGCAATGCTTGAGGGTGAAGCACTTGAGGATCTATGTATTTCACGACCAAAAGCGCGCCTTTCCTGGGGTATACCACTGCCCTTTGACAATAACTTTGTTACTTATGTGTGGTTTGATGCATTGATAAATTATATCAGCGCTATTGGCTATCCTGATAGCGACCTATTTAAAAAATTCTGGCCTGTATCCAACCACATTATAGCAAAAGATATTGTGAAGCCGCATGGCGTATTCTGGCCTACGATGCTTAAAGCCGCAGGTATTGAACCCTACCAGCACCTCAATGTGCACGGCTATTGGAATATGGAAGCTGCAAAGATGTCAAAATCGCTTGGCAATGTGGTAACGCCATCACAGCTATTAGAAAAGTACGGCAACGATGAAATCCGCTACTTCTTTTTGCGAGAGATGACATTTGGGCTTGATGCTAAGTTTTCAGAAGAAGCGATAATTAATCGCATTAACTACGATCTGGCAAATGACTTGGGCAACCTTATTAATCGCACATTTAATATGGTACAGAAGTACTGTGAAGGAAAGGTGCCACCATTTCACAGTGAAACTCCTGCTGGCAGAGATGCAATGCAAAAATCATTGAGCGACGCAATGCATCACTACTTTGATTATGTGGAAAGCTTTCAGTTTAACCTGGCACTTGAACGCCTGTGGGATTTTATCAGGTATTGCAACAAATACATCGATGAGCATAAACCATGGCAAATTGCAAAAGAAAATAATACAGCACAGTTGCAATCGCTTTTACGAAATCTTTTAGAAGGGATTTATGCGATTGCTATCTTGTTATCACCAGTATGTATTACCAAATCGCCTATCATCATAAAGGCACTCAATGCCCCGTCACACTATCCAGTGGAAAAACTTTATGAGCTATCGGCACTTACTGATGGCAGTATAATTAACAATCTTGGTATATTGTTCCCCCGCCTTGAAAAAGAAAATAACAACTCAGTAACACAAAAACAAAAAAAAGAGGAAAAGCCTATGGAAACAGCACCTGAAGGCCTTATTGACATTAAGGACTTTATGAAGGTTGAGCTAAGAATTGCTAAGATATTACAGGCTGTGGCAGTAGAAGGCTCATCAAAACTCATTGAACTGCAGATAGATACCGGCAAAGATACTCGCACTATTGTAGCAGGACTTGCACCACACTATACACCCGAATATCTTGTGGGCAAAAAGATAATAGTGGTAGCAAACCTAAAACCGGCTACACTTTTTAAACGAACATCGCATGGGATGCTATTGGCAGCTAAATTGTCAAAAGACGACAAACCAATTTTGATAGAAATTGACGATAAGGTTCCAGTGGGTGCTGTACTCAGCTAATATTCTTTGAGGCACTATGAAGATTGGACTTATATCCGATACCCATAACGATATTGAGCTTATACAGAAAGCAATTTCTATATTTAAAGAACGTGGTATATCAGTTATCATCCATGCAGGCGACCTAACATCATCAAAGATTATTGCACTGTTTAAAGGTTTTGACGGAAGATTTGTACTGGGCAACTGCGACATTGATGTAGAAGAAATCAACAAAACAGCATCAGAATGTGGATTTGGCTGCGTGGAACACTCATGTGAGTTTACTATTGATGGCAAGCGTTTCAAGGTATTCCATGGTAACAATGTTCCTATGTTCAGGGAAGCCGTTAACAGTGGCAATTACGATTACATCATCAAAGGTCATACGCATATTTTTGAAAATTATGTGAGCGGCAAAACTCGCATTATTAATCCTGGATCACTCTACCGAGGGGAAGAACATACAGTCGCTATTCTTGATACACAGACCGACAAAGTGGAAAAAATACGCATAGACGTAGAGGAATGATTATCGCTGGCCTTTGATTAAACCCACAATGCGTTCAAAATCATCAAGAGAATAAAAGCTGATTTCAATGCGCCCCTTGCCGCCTGAGTGCCTAATTTCAACGCGTGTACCAAGGTGCGAAATTAGTTCTTCCTCAAGTTTACGTATATGCGCATCTTTTACTTTCTTTTTCTTTTTGCCACTTGCTTTTGGTGTTTCAGCAATAGCTTTTTCAACATCTCGTACCGAAAGTCCCTGATGAACAATCCTTTCAAAGAGCGCTTCCTGCTCATCCTCAGGTACGCCCAAAAGCAGCTTTGCATGGCCAACATTTATTCTTCCATCCTGTAATGCCTCCTGTATGTGTTCAGGTAGGTTAAGAAGGCGCATTATGTTTGCAATTGTTGCCCTATCTTTACCCACGCGCTCAGCTATTTCGGATTGCTTCAATTTGAAGCGCGTTGCAAGTATCTTATATGCTTTTGCTTCTTCAATGGGATCAAGGTTTGTCCGCTGAATATTTTCAATTAATGCAAGCGTCAGGTTTTGCTCCTCGGTTGTATTCATAACAATAGCTTTAATGGTTGGCTTTCCTAAAAGCTTACAGGCACGCCACCTCCGTTCACCGGCCACAATGAAATATTCCTCACCTTGCTTGCGTACAATGATTGGCTGTAGTAGTCCTACATGCTGAATGGATTGTGCAAGCCCTGCTATCTCTGCTGCATCAAAATGGGCTCGCGGTTGATCAGGATTTGGCATAATAGAATTTATTGGTATATCTACAATACGTTCCTTATCCTGCAATAATACCTTTTCAAAATCACTCACTGGTGTTGGCGAAGTCGTGATGATTGCTCCCAATCCTTTGCCTAAAACCTTTTTTGCCATTGTCTGCTCCTGTTACTTTTCCTTAGAGCTATCGCACACTCTGAATCAGTTCATTTGCTAACTGCTCATAGCTCATACTGCCACTTGAAGCTCTGTCATAAAGATTAATTGGCTTGCCAAATGATGGGGCCTCGGAAAGTCGCACATTTCGAGGTATAATTGCCGAGAAAACCTTATCTTTGAAAAATTGTTTCACATCTGCAACTACCTGCTGTGAAAGATTGGTACGCGGATCATACATGGTCAAAAGCACCCCTTCAATCTCTAACTTTGGATTGAGCGTATCCTGCACCATAGAAATAATTTTTAATAGCTGACTCAATCCTTCCAGTGCATAGTATTCACACTGCAATGGAATAATAACCGAGTCAGAAGCAACAAGGCTATTCAATGTCAAAATTCCCAATGAAGGGGGGCAGTCAATTAGTATAAAATCAAATGAAGCACGTATTGATTCAAGGGCTCTCTTTAAAAGATACTCCTTATCTTCCATATCCATCAATTCCACCTGTGCACCTGCCAGATGCATATTGGAAGGCACCAGATATAGATTGTCGATAGTTGTTTTAAAGATTGCATCCTTTACGGGAATCTGGCCCAACAGCACCTCATACACTGTTGTCTCCATCTCCTCAACATTAACCCCAAGGCCAAACCCGGCATTTGCTTGCGGGTCAATATCAACAACCAGCACTTGCCTGCCCTTTTCTGCTAGAAATGCTGCCAAATTAACAGCAGTTGTGGTTTTGCCAACCCCTCCTTTTTGATTGGATATGGATATTATCTTACCCATGGCAAGCTCCCTTTTTACAATTGTAACAAACGTTTGGTGATATTACATAGCTAAAATTTCATTACAAGCAATTCAACTACTGCTGTATCCTGTGACAATAATGTAAACATTATTTTTTATAGAATAGCAAAAAGCATACATATGTATGAATGGTATATCCTCAATTGCAAGCTTTTTTACAATATAATCATGCTATTACTTGTGTCGGTGCAGAATATGCCCGTCTCTGAACCAGTACCGCCGTTTTCCAGTAAAGCGCCTGGGATTAATCCTTTTCCACGTAAATCCAATAAGTACAATAACAGCAATAACACCCATACTCACACGTACAATTGGCATATATGGCAGTATACGCCTGCCATGTGCAACAACTAATGCAAATGGTTTATAGGGTGTTCTTTCGCATTGATATACAGTAACAATGACTTCCTGTTTCATGGAGTTGTAAAACAGTATTTCATTTACATATCCACTATCCCAGGAACCAATCAGTTTTTTCCCTGCAAAAATATCCACCTGCACAGGATATGTAGATGGGAGATAGATAGTAATAGTGCCTACAGGCAGTGTACATTTATAACTTCTGGCATATTCATTGCCTTTGAATGTGTCAACAACTGATAGTGCAATGCTCTGACCCCAATACCAGGCTTTTTGTACAAGCTCATCAACCAGCATGCCATAAGCTGTCCTGAAAATGAAATAGCGCATGTAGAGGGAATCCTCAGCAGTATGGTAGGCAGAATAATACACCACCCCTTTGCCATATTCTTTATAAAAAGCCACTGGACCTTCCCGCTCACCACCAACAGTTGGAAAATAGCCTTTAGCCAATATGGATGCATTTACCCCCTGCAATGCTACCCACCCGTTATAATTTATATTCAACTGTATGTCATCCCGCATAACAAATGATGAAAAGTCATTGGTTAAAAAACTATGTATTTGCCCGCTTGTTCCATAATGGGGAAAGTTATTAAAAAAAGATAGTGAACATCCCAGCGCTTCAACAAACCTGTAAGAAAAGCCTGCAGCATAAACTCTGCCACCACTTTGTACAAATTCACGTAGAAGCGTGTTCAACCGAGTATAATCTATTCCTTCATAATCATCTTTTAATGCAACACCCTGAACTCGATGCCCATGCGCCATTACCTGTATGCTGGCCTCAATTGGCTGCTCAACGCCACAGGGTATAAACACAGCATCAAACCCGGACAAGGAGCTTTCGCCCGCCACAATTGATGCACGTTTTACAATGTAAGAGATATGATATTGGTCAAGTAATGATGAAAGATTATCATGGTATGATTTAAACACCAGTATACGAGGCGCAGCATGAGCCTGTAGCGCTACAAATATGAGAACAACAATGACCAGTTTCTTCATGAAAGACTCCGTATCTGAGACAGTATCCTGGTGCGCTCATCCAATATACCGTAAAGCCTGTCATTTAAACATATATGTGCCACCTGAAGGCAATATGCAACCATTTGAGGGAACACTCCATCGCGCAGCATAGAATGTATCACTGGCTTATGAAGCATAAGCTTTGCAAGGGGTCTTGGCCTAGAAAAGCCGGTGATAATACAATCTGAAAAAGGAATAGGAATTGCTTCAGTATCATTAAACGGAGAAAAACCTGCAGTATGGACAGAAAAAGGTGTCCGCAATATCACATCATCCCTACCCGGCGATCCATTTAAAACCCAGCGCCGATGACGATTATATAAAATAAATAACTCAATGCCAATATCATAGCACATATCTCCAATCACAGTCATAAACCGTTCAATGGGATAAAGGCTTTTTTTCTTTTTGTTAATGCCTTCTATTAATTCATCACGTGTCACATGAAATGTAGGATTATTTGTCCTGAAAGTATTTATTTCCGACAGTATCTCGGAAAAGCGTGCAAGTTCATGGGAAAAATAGGTTTCAGCAAAAATACATCCTTCAAGCTGTGTCTTATTATTTTCAAAATAAATCATAGTGCCATCAATCAAAACGCCATATTGATTAATAAATCCCAGAAGCATCCCTTCAAGCGCAATAAGAATATCTTTATTGTATACGTCATCAAATACCTCATTGCGCTTATCTACCATCTTTCGTTGGTCATCAAATCCCTGAACAGCAACTTCTTTGCCCTCGGGAGCATAGGTTAAAAATCTATACAGCTCATCGTATGGGTCAAGTTTCCTGTGGAGTTCTTCCTTAGCTTTCTTTTTCAACGATTCAGGATCTTTGCCTGCCTTCACCAACTGTTCATGGTCAAAATTCCATTGAGTATCCGAAACCTTTGGCGCAGCAATATCAAACAGTGTAACTATATCACTTAGCACAACAGGTTTCCCCAGCACCAGTGCTTCTACACAAGCAATACAGAATGCTTCAAACGAAGGTAATGATCCTTCTTTTTTAAGCATTATGGTTAGCGAACACTCATTGGTGCTTGAAGGATACAGAATGCATCGCAGCATGGTAATGAAATCATAAATATATTGCTCTATATCCAGATTCTTTTTATTCATTGAGTCGCTTTTGGCAAGATCCTGGCTTTCTCTTAGCTTCTGGTCAATTAATTGAATCATAGCCTCTTTGGTTTGTGCATCACACAGGGAAAGTTTCAACATGGAATTCATATAGGGCGATAGTAACTGCTTAAAACTCTCAGGCCTAGTCCATTTGAGCTCAATATACTCTTTGTCTAGAAGGCAGGAAGATCCCAATGCATTATACAGAACAACACAATAATTAAAATATTTTGGATCAGTAATTGACTGATCATTGACAATGTCACAGAGCACTCTGTAGAGCCGCTGTCGCAAGGCATACTGAAGTTCAAATAATTTCTGAGAAAGCTTTAAAAAACGCTGAGACGGAATAAGGCGCCGCAAAAAGCCAATGCCAAATTTGTTATTTACATGGACAAGTAGCCTTTTTTTAAAGAGTTTAGTGTGCTTATACTTTTGATACATATACGGAGTATTCTTTGAGTTATACTCCTCTAGCTTTCTATATTCTTCACCCTTCACTTCTACCTTGCTGGGAGCAACAGGCTTAACAGGCTTATCAGGATAATTTTTTACCAGATCTATAATGGCATTGTATTTTTCTTCTTCAAGTATCCGCTCGTTGGCAAGTAATGCCCTCACAATTTCCATTTTGGCAGGAGGTATGTCTTTTGATAAAAGGAGTGCCTTTGCCTTTCGTTTCAATGCTTTAATATCTGTTTGCATATTCCCCTTACTATAACAATTGTCGATAATAGTAAAATCAAAGCACTGATGTGTCAAGATTAATTATTACGGCAAAGCAAGAGGGGACTTTTTCCATTCAATTTCAGGGAAAATTTCACATCATCCAGCTAAAATATTTTATCTTTTTGTGGAGTAAAAAAAAATAATACAAATACAATGCTCTGACTTAAAAAAAGTAAGGGTTTATTAATATCTCCTACTTTTTTAACAAAATAAGACCACTTGAGTATGCTGTTGCGTAAAAAAAGGGGAAAAGCTATCCCCTTTTTTTACTACTACCAAATGAAACCTGCTGTTATACCAACTGCAGCTCCGCTGTCAAAGTAATAGATAACCGGCACATCAATTTTCACTGGCCCAAAATTAAATCCAATGCCAGTCATCACTCGTGCTCGTGCCCATTTTGGCTTTTTATCAAGCGTTTGCCCATTAACATACAGATTCCCCGGAGTTACCTGGTATTGGTTTTCAGGTAAAGGTGTCCCATTGACTGCTATATCCTCAACCGTGGCATCAGCTGCTGCTTTGAGCACTAAATCACTGTTGCCTTTAACAAGGTCAATACCTGCACCCAAATTAAGGTTTAAAATCCACAAAAGCTGTAGCGCAGTATTAATTTCAAATGGCACACTTAGTGTATACATATTGAGAGCAATATCAAATGAAGGGTCTATGACTACATTACCAGTAACAGTATTAGAACCTTCAGTATTAGAAAATGGTTGTTTTATCTTATCCATCTTTATCCTGTATGTCACATCAGTCGTCTGATACACCAACCCTGTTCCCACTGTTAATCCCCGCCAGCGCAACAATCCAATACCAGCTTCATCAAATATGCTATATGTTACACCACCTCCAACAATGAATGTGTTGAAGCTAAAGTCATCATTATCATATACCCAGGAACTGTCAAATTTACCAAATTTGGCATTGATATATAACCCCGGTATTAAAAATCCCACATGTATGCCTATATTAACAAGAGCAACACTGCCTGCAACACCAGCATAAAGATCACCTTTTGCTTTTATATCATCTTCTATTTTGCCACTTTTATAATAATCAATATTTGTTGTAGGCGCCTGTGCTCCAATCATAACACCGGTGGTTATTGCAAATAGTGAATAATTTTGATAGCCTTGCTGTGTTGCAGCATTGGTAGAATATACATTGGCATTGGCAAAGCCGATAGCTAATTTTTCCTGATCTTGATATGGAGCTAAATCAGCATTAGCCTGTACCATAGCATTTGCAAATTCTGTTGCTACTGCATTGTTTAAATTTGCAAAGTTATATCCAGATATAGTTATAGAGGGTGGTGTTCCTGTTATTGTAGCACCAAACACCAAATGTGCAGGTAACAGTACTGCTGCCAGCAACGATATATAAAATAGCCGTTTCATTGTAATCCTCCTGTTGATTACCATTATAAACTATAGTATTGACATGTTCTTGATACTACAAGGGGACAATTTGTACTTGTTCCCTTTTACTTGTTCCCTTTATGATATATCAAATTAAAATGTATTGGTGCAAAATTTTTTATTGTTCACTACGTTTGTCAATCCTCTATCCCGTAAAGCAGATAACACTAATTTTTACCACAAATTATTTCAAAAAAATGAAATTACCAAAAAACCTATACAATGAATGTGTTGTGAACAGTTGGGATATGAAGATGGGCATATAATATATTAACTTTACATAGTTTACAGTAAGCTATCATTGTTGATATGATATTGTACAATGTGATGCAAAAGATCATCTACAATATATAAAATTACCTTATAGTTGTAGTGTAGTGTTTTTACAAAAGCATTTTATTAAATGTGATGATGCAAGACTCAGTAAGGGTGAAATATAAAAAATATTCTATGAATTTCACGCATCAAGTAAAAATTCATGATTGTGCGTATTCATACTTACAAATGCTTTTAAATAAAATGCTCATACCAAAACGATATAAATAATATTTAAAATTTTACAATTCTTGTATCAATCCACAATAACATCACATGCAATGATATTTAAAAATAACCTCTCCACCACACGGGGTTTTTATCAATATGCAAAATACAAAGTGTAATTTTTAAACACAATTAGCAAAACCAATTTTAGCTAAACTGCTATCAAACAAACCCCAATACCACCGTACAGCCACCCCTTGGGGAATTAAATTTGACACAAAGAAATACTTTTTAATTGCAACTTTATTTTTTTCTTCTTTCCTTTTTCCACTTTGCTTTATCTAACTTTGTCCAGCTTTCAACAACATGATATGTCATACTTGAGTATTTATCTTCTGTTTTCTTTTTACTACTTTTGGGTGTTACATGTTTTAGTTTGCTTTCAAGTTCTTCGTGCTCTTTGCGGGTCATCTTTTCTTCATTCATAAAAAATTCATGGAGAAAATTAATTGATACAGAGTTTTCCTGTAATAGTTTTATAAACTGTGAGATTCTCTTTTTGTTGATTAGGTTTTGAATCAACATCTGCGGTATCACATCAAACCCATAAAGAGCTGTTGCAATTATTGCTACAAGCGGAACAAGCAATGATACTTTACCTCCTCTTTTGATAGCTGAAAATAGTAAAGAATCTTTTTCATAAGTATTGATACAATAAACAGCCAGTGGAAGCAGCGCAAATGGATGATTTACATTGAGTCTGGTATAAGTATTTTTTGACCACCTGCTAGCAAATGTCACACAGTGTTGTGTTAGAGATGTTTCGTCATCAGTTAGCGGTAATTTTTCTATCATGAGGTACAGGTCTTTTGCAGCTTCAATAACTTTTTGCGGATTTCCGCCATTATCGAATATGGCCGAAGAATAAGTATGCGTAAATTCTACTGTGTGTATAGCTGCCGTATGTAACACTGAAGTGTCACATGTGATGAGCTGTCGCTTAAAAATTTCTTCTAGTAAATTATATAAAAACAGCGATGATGAAAAAGTAGCAGCGTTTTTGTTGTGCGTGAGAATAAAATTAATAATAGATTCAGGATGCTGTTTTTGTAAAAAAAACAACGTTGGGATACAGATAAGCAATTCAGATGTAGGGGAATCATACAGTGAATCAAGATGTTGTAAAAATCCCTGGGGGTGTCGAAATACATGAGAGCTATCGCCCAGGGAAATAATAAACTGTGAGACATGCTGATAGTTGAAGAATTGCGAATGTATATTTATTGCTGAAAGAATAATGCAATATTGCGAAAGAGCGGTATACAGGCCTGGTTTTTTCCACAGATGAAGTTTATGTTTTAAAGCAGGAGTTGGGTCAGTGTAATCGTGTAGTGTGCTAAAAACATTGTGTATGTGCTCTGCGCTGAGATTGTCAAGGGGGCTTGCGAATGCATCAGCAACAATAATACTGTGAAGAATCTGTGATAACTGTGTACGGTCCATAATTATAGCTCATTACATATATCCTTTGCAGTCAAGTATGAAACTGTATAAAATAATTGTAAATGTTTTATTATATAATTATGAAAAATATTTATAATAACATCCTAAAAGAAGGATTAATTTTTATGGGATATCAAAAAAAAAATTGCATTTATTTATTAAAAGACAGTATAAAATAATGGTTATTTTCCAGCAATCTATTGTTAGTATTCTATATCATATTTACGTTACTAAAGGGGGTTGTAATGAAACGGGTTTTAATATACTCACTAATCATGAGTTTGGCTGTTTTTGGTAGCAGTTGCACCAAGCAGAAGATTGATGATTATGCCACTATAGCCTTTAGTATTGGCGATGTAAAGAAGAATGGTCAAATTGCTAGTATTGGTGATGTGCTTAATCAAAACGATGTTATTGAAACAGGTACAATGTCTTCCTGTGATATTAAAATTGGTGATTCTATGATCCGTATAAAAGAAAATTCAAAAGTAATTTTGGCTCAGCTTTTGAGGAAGGACGGACTAGAAAATACAACATTAGGGCTTGATGTGGGCAAGATGATCTGCAAGCCCAAGAAACTTTTAAAGAACGAAAGTTTTCTTGTTAAAACTCCAACGGCAGTTGCAGGTGTTCGGGGAACAAATTTTTCGGTTGAAGCTGATCCACAAAAGACTACCAGAATAAAGGTTTTTGAGGGGAAAGTTGCTGTAGTAAAACGAGTTGAAGTGGTTGAAGAACATATCGATAAAATAATGGAAGTAGCACCGGCTGTTGAAGAAAAGGAAAAGGTAGTTATTACAGTGGAGGACGTTAAAAAAGCTGAGAAGAAAATCGAGCAGGTATTGAAGAAAGAAGGTGAAACAACTCCACAGGCAATAGAAAAAGTTGTTGCTGTAGCAAAAGAGGAAGTTGTAGTTAAGAAAGAAGAAGTGCAAAAATTCAAGCCTGAAGATTTCAAAGAAGAGAAACAGGAAATTATAAAGATTGAAGAAAAGCCTAAAGAAGTTGTAAAAGAGGTTGCAAAAGTTGTTAAGAAAACAAAGCAGATACCACAGCCTGAAGGCCAATTGCTTGTGACTCGATATGAAATATATTTTATAAAGGATGGCCGTGTTGAGTGGGAAGGAAAGGTCATTAATCCACCTACAAAAACCGAGGATAAAATTTATATAGCATCTGGTGATTATATCTTCTGTGCTAAAACTGATGGAACTGTATTGTGGCGCAAAAAATTAACAAATGATGGTAAGGTTGAGTTAGAAGGAGACAAGGTTGCTATATATGCAAAAGGCCAAAAGAAGCTACTTGACAAACTGACAGGAGAAGAAGAATAAATAAAGAAAAATAGGGCTTGCGAAGGCAAGCCCTATTTATTTAAAATAAACTTGTTTACTAAAAATTCTGTTTGAAGTGGTGTTAAATCAAACTGCTGGCTTGCTTTTTCAATGAGTTTTGCAATGTCAGCATCAGGGTTATCCTGTAATTCAAAACTTATAAAACGGATTGCGTCTTCCATCGATTTATCCATAATGATTCCCTCCTACAGTGCCCGTAAAAATTCGGGTTTTAATAGTGATTCATCCTTCTTTTGTATGATTTCATCAAGTAATTGAATGACATCATTCTTTTGCTGTGGCAAGGTTGCCTTGATTGGAAGATAATTTGAAGCGTGATTTGATGTAAAGTAGCATGGGCGTGTAACATCCATGTTTTCAACAATGAGTTTTAGTTCGCGCAATAATCCAAATTTATCAGGTAGCGAAAATTTTCCCTGTATATAATCTCTGTACAAAGGCGTGTTTGGCAGAAGCATAACGGTGAGTGCGGATGCATAATCAGGAGACATTGCTCCAAGGTGTTTGCCAGTATCTATGGCATGTGCAATGCTTAAATCAAGTCCTCCAATGCCAAGCAATACCGTTTGTGATAGCAAAATTCCTGCCTTTTTTATTTTTTCTGCTGCTTCTAGTTGTTTGTGGGGCAATGCACCTTTGCGGATTTTTCGTAGCACTGTTTCATTTCCGCTTTCAATACCCTGATACACTATCCCAAGGCCTGCAGCTTTTAGTTCCTGTAATTCGGTTAATGATTTCTTTACTATGGCTTTGGTGTTTGCATACACGCCAATGCGCTCAACCTGTGGGTTTTTACTTTTAATATAGTCTATTATTTGAAGCAACGTCTGTGTGGGCAATATTAAAACATCTCCATCTGTTAAGAAAACACGTGTAAAACGGTAGCGAGACGCCTCATCAATATCGCGCTTTATGGTTTGCATATCTTTTACATAAAATTTCTGTTCCTTGTATGTGCCACAGAATGTGCACATGTTATGCGAGCAACCAACAGTCACCTGTACTATCATGCTATACGCTTCTGAAGGTGGCCGTATTATATGTCCTACATAATCCATAGGCTCTCCTAAAAAATCAGATTGTCATATTACAGTTGTTTGGGCATCATAAAATCTCAATAATAGCCAAACGATACAATTGGTGTTCAAGAACACATTTTGCATTTATTGTATCACCAGCTATAGCTAACATAACTGTTATGCACAACTTTTTTAAAAATGTTTTGGCTCAGTGTTCCATAAAAATTTATGTAACTGAATGTTGAACCGCACTTTCATCCTGTCTCTAAGAATATATTCAGCAAGCGTGTATGGCTCCATTAAACCATCAACCGGCGAAAAATTAATTACACATGGTACATCTACCAGATATTTTTTGATGAACTCTTTAGAATAATTATAGTCATTGTCATCGGCAATAACAAATTTTATTTCATCATGGGGACTAAGCAAGGGAATATTAGAAAAATTGAATGAGTCAGCATGACCGCTTGATGGTGTTTTAACATCAATAATTTTATGAACCTGCGGTGGGACATATTCAACAGAAATGCTGCCGTTGGTTTCAAGCTGAAGTGGCACATTTTTTCTACAAAGAATTTCCAAAAGGGCTATTGTATTTTCCTGCACAAGCGGTTCACCGCCGGTAATGGTAATATGATGCAATGATGGATATGCTTCTATTGTTTGTATAATATTGGCGATAGTAACTGTTGATCCGGTCCTAGCATAGGGAGTATCGCACCACCTGCAATTGAGATTACAGCCAGCAAGCCGTATGAAAAGCGAGGGGAACCCTGTGCGAGTTGTTTCCCCTTGCAGGGAGTAGAATATCTCATTGACACACAGTGTAGCATTATATGTCTTCATTTTTAGTATATTTGAATTTATTTTTTGTTATGTACTACTACCCTTAAAATGAACAGGAAAAACAATATCATAAATCACACATGGAGAAATCTCTTACATCCTTTGTCATAAATGTTATTCTGAATCACATACGTAATCACGATTGACACTTGTAATTTTGCATCAAACACTGTCACTTTTGAATAAAAAAGGTCTTTCAGCATCACAAACATCATTGCCAACCATAAAATTCATTTCAGAACCACAAATGTTATTCTGTACCAAAAATGTCATTTTGGACTTGTTCCAGAATCTTTACATCCTTTACAATCCTGAAGCATTTTTTTACAATAAGTTTTTGTTTCATGAAGTGTATAATTGCAAGCATCTTGATTCAATGTATAGATTATAATTGCCACCATGAGCTTTTTTAAGGTAACTATCGCACATAATAAAAAAATATGTGTATTATGCAATAATAAAAAATACGCTATGGATTAATTGATTTACAATAAAAAATGGTTGAAATAAAATTGCAAAAATTTGAAAGTAAATGTATATTCTGACAGTGCAGATAATGAAACTTTTAATCACGAGGTGTATAGTGTATGGCAGGTAAAGGTGATAACATGAACAGTACCATTGGCGAAGGTTCTGTATTTGAGGGCAAGTTTTACATAAGCGGTTCATTGCGGATTGATGGTAAGTTTGAAGGCGAAATAAAAACTGATGAAGAACTTGTAGTTGGCGAAACCGGCAAAGTCAAGACAAATATTCATGCAAAGAATGTAGTGGTTGCCGGGACAGTAATAGGGAACATTGTTGCTGATGAAGAAGTTAAACTTTTGGAAACTGCAAAGGTTCTGGGTGATATTGAAACGCCAATCCTCACTGTTCAGCGTGGGGTGGTGGCACATGGCATGGTTACCATTACAGGCGGTCAGAAGAAGGATGTAAAGAAGCTTATTGAAGAATCATATGCTGGCTCGCCTCAAGCCCAAGGATTGTTTGGCAAAAAGGGTTCTGAGAAATAATTAGCCATAAGGTGGTGCCGATACATATACTATGAAACACTGGCAGCTACATATTAATTCTAAAGCTAGTCTCAGTATTACTATTTTGTCAGCTGAGGTAATTATCATATTCAGAGGTAAAAAAAATACAATTATAAAATCAATTCCTTTTAAAAAGATTCAAAATGTATTGTATGCATGTGGAATAATTACTGCAGTGGTAGTTTTGTGTGTTGGAATGGTTGGCTTTAATGATGTGTTCAAATCTGAAGCTGCTTGGTATGATGAAATAAAGAAGAAAGCAATTACCACCAAAGATTATGAAGAAAATGATAAAAAACCTGCTCTGAAGATTATAAAGCACACCGTAAAACCTGGAGAATCCATAAGCGAAATTGCACGGCTCTATGGCGTATCAATGGATACAATATGTGGGTGTAACAAGCTGGAGTCGTATGACCTGGTACACGTGGGACAGGTGTTAAAAATCCCTAACAAGGATGGCTTGCTTGTAAGCGTACAGCGCGGACAAACATTACCGGTGCTGGCTAAAAAATATAATGTAGCAATTAATAAAATTATTGAAGAAAATACTATAGCCAATCCTGATTTTATTAATGTGGGTCAGGATATTTTCATACCCGATGCAAAACCACTGGATATTTTTAAGGGATTTTTATGGCCGGTCAAAACCAAAAATGTGACAAGCGGGTATGGATGGCGCAAGGATCCTTTTTATGGCGAAACCCAGTTCCATCAGGGTATTGACGTGCGAGCTCATTATGAATGGGTGCGTGCTAGTAAGTATGGCAGGATAAGCTATGCAGGGTGGTTAGGTGGTTATGGTAAAGTAGTGGTGATAACGCATCCTGGCGGCGACAGGACGTTATATGGCCATCTTTCAAAAATAATTGTACGAGAGGGGCAATATGTAAAACAGGGCCAGATCATTGCAAAAAGCGGCAACACTGGTAATTCAACAGGCCCACACCTTCACTTTGAAATCATACGTAAAGGGCAGCATATTAATCCGTATACCGAATTGAAAAAGAAACATTGAGTATATAACAAACAATAATTCACAAACAGGATATATGTATGGCAAAGCTTAACTTTGTGTGCGAAATTGGTACCGAAGAAATACCTGCAGGGTATCTTCCACCAGCAATTGAACAGGTGGAAAAAATTGTAACTGATGGATTGAAAGCTTATCGCATTGGATTTTTTCAGTGCAAGGTTTTTGCAACACCACGGCGCATCGCTATACTGGTGTATGACATGGCCTTGCATCAGTCCGAAGATTTTGAGGAACTCAAAGGACCTTCGGTAAAAGCTGCTTACGATGACAAAGGTAATCCTACTAGAGCATTAACCGGTTTTCTTGAAGGAAATAAGATTACGCTGCAAGACACCTATATACAGAAGACCAATAAAGGCGATTACATCTATGCTAAACGTAAGGTTGAAGCAAAACCCACCACAGCGATTATCCCTAAACTTATTGAGCAAATAATTCTTGAGGTTAGTTTTCCCAAACGGATGCGTTGGAATGTGAAGCGTGTTTCCTTCCCCAGACCTATCAATTACATCTTTGTACTTTTTAATGATACAGTGGTGCACTATTCAATAGACGGCATTGAATTTGACAATAAGGTGCGAGGTCATTATATTCAGCACAATACTATGATACCACTATCACGGTGCCAGGATTACATCCCGTTACTAGAAAAAAATGGGGTGATAGTAGACCATACAATACGAAAAGACCTAATACATCAAAATTTACAAAAAGCAGCCAGCCAATTGAATGGAGTTTTAGTTGAGGATGAAGAGCTTCTGAACACTGTAACCTTTTTAACAGAATATCCCTATGTTGTAACATGTAGCTTTGATGAATCATTTTTGGCAATACCGGATATAGTTCTCATTACCGAGATGAAAGAGCACCAAAAATATTTTGCGGTGCGCGATAGCAACGGCAACCTTTTGCCTAAATTTCTGGTAGTTTCAAATAATCCTCCAACTGAGCACATCGTAAAAGGAAATCAGCGTGTAATACGGGCTCGTTTTACCGATGCACGATTCTTCTTTGAGGAAGATAGAAAAATCCCGCTTGCTGGCAGAGTGGATATGCTCAAAGGCATTCTTTTCCACAAGGAGTTGGGTTCTATCTATGATAAAGTTGAAAGGATGCAGACAATAGCAAAAGCTATTTGCAATGAGCTATCGATTGATGAATCTACCACCGCAAAGATTCAGCGTGCTGTGATGCTGTCAAAAACCGACCTTACCACCGCGCTTGTATTTGAGTTTACATCATTACAGGGCCAGATTGGCAAAATATATGCACTACTTGATGGCGAGGATACACAAGTAGCCGAAGCTATTGACTTTCAGTACAGACCACGTTTTCAGGGAGATGCACTCCCAGAGCATATTGTGAGCATTGTGGTATCGCTAGCTGAAAAAATTGATAATATATTTGGCTCCTTTTCAGTAGGCAATATCCCTAAAGGTTCTGCTGATCCGTATGCTCTACGGCGCCAGGCCGCAGCTATTGTAGATATGCTTGTTGAGCGCAAGATTCATTTAGACCTTGCAAAGATATGCACAGCCATAGCAGGTCAGTATAGTAATGGGCACAACTTAATTGAACAGATTCTTGAGTTTATTAACGCAAGGGCAAAGACATTTTTGTACGAAAAGCAATTTGCATTTGATGAGGTCAATGCGTGCCTTGCAGTTGGGTGCTATGATTACTATGAGTTGTACCTGAGGGCACAAAGCATTCATGAGTTCAGGAAAGATTCGCGTTTTGGCGATTTGCTTATTGCTTTCAAGCGGATGAACAACATCGTCAACGCTTTTATAAAGAAGAACCCAGGCTATACATTTACATTTAATCCTGATGCACTGGTAGCAGATGAGGAAAAAAATCTCTATCGCTTTTTCCATGAAAGAGAAACAACAATTAAAGACTATATTGCAAAAAATAAATATAAGGAGTTGTTCCTTTTACTTATTGAGGGCAAGGAAGCTATCGACACCTATTTTGAAAAGGTAATGGTTATGGACAGCAACATGGCAATTCGTGACAATAGGCTGGGAATGTTGCATCATATACTAACCATGTTTACCACACTGTTAGATTTTTCGCAGATTCAGGAGTAGGATATGAAAGTGTGTGATGGAGTTTACGCATATATCTGGCGTGGTGTATTTGAAAACAATTGCAATACATTTTATTTTGGTGAGCCCTTTAATATGTTTATTGACCCGGGCCTTGCTAAATATGTAGATATGCGCTTTGAAGATATGAAAAAAGATGGAATAGATACTAATTCAATAGAGCATGTAGTGGCCACACACTCACATCCCGACCATTTTGAAGGTTGCCACCAATTTATGGGCAAAGGTCCAAAAGTGGCAATGCATAAGGAAGAAATAAAATTTTTGAATGAAATAGGTCCCCAGTTTTTTGCCATGTTTGGCATGGCATTCCCAAAGTTTACTTTTGATATTGAATTAGAAGAAGGTCCGTGGAAGATTGGGAATGAAGTATTGCATGTGTATAAAACACCAGGGCATTCACCAGGTTCAGTGTGTTTATACTGGGAATCTAAAAAGGTACTTGTATGTGGTGACCTGATATTCAAGGAAAGCGTAGGAAGAACAGACTTCCCCGGCGGAAATAGCAGGCTACTTAAAGAAAGTATACAGCGCATGAAGCAACTGGATGTTGAATACCTTCTACCAGGACATATGGATATAGTAGTTGGAAAAAACAACATTAAGAAAAACTTTGAACTTATAGAAAAATATATATTTCCTATGCTATAGTTATAGGGGTATCCGGGCCTTTTTTGTCTGGCTATTCCAGAAAAGTGCAAAGGCAAGTGTTGTTTTTGAGGGTGGAGCTGCTTTTAATTCTTTGTCCCAGCGTTTGTGCAATTCAATGACCTTTTCAACACATTGCTTTGAAAAATTGAAATATTTCAGCGTGCTGGTGTTTCTCTTTTTGTGCAGCTCATTCTCTTGTTTAATGAATTCTTCTTCAAGTGTATGTATAGTTGGGGCGATAGCTCTGGTGAAATAGTCCCATTTGAAAATGGCCTGCCTGTGAATTCGTTCATGCATCCACCAATACGTGTCTGGTGAATAGGTGCTTGTCTCATTTGCAGGGAAATAATCTATTTCTTTTCCTGTAAGATAAAATGGCATAAAGACGCTTGTACAAGTACCCGATGAGCCGGTTGCCCAAAAGACAGGAACGTCTTTACGAAGATGTGCTACAAATGCAGCAACTGACTGGCTTGGACGTGTGGGAAGAAGTGAGGCATGCATGCATACTGTCCCCATATCAGTTTTATCGGGTGAGGGGTACTCATGGTCATTTCCATGATCGCGAAGAAGTGTAAACATGGTTTGAGGCGTTATGGAACCAGAATAGCGCAATGCACAGCTTGTTGTTCGTGATTGACGAGCAGCGCATTTTGAAAAGTATGTATAAAACCAGTCAGAGAAGCATTCTTTAAAATTAAAAGTTTTGCCTTTTTTTAAGTATCCTTTTTTACGTGCATAATCTTCAATGCCTTTCGATGAATAGTCAAACTCTTCTTCTATTGTCAATCCATTGGAAATGCTGCGAATGCCATCTACTTTTACAGCTACCCAGTGTTTATTTGCAGTTTCAAGAACGTATGCTTCTTTTGTATCGGCAAATATAAAGGAGTTGTGATAATACAGTTTATGCGCCATGCCCGCATTGCCACCCTGCCCGTAGCGTTGTATAAGTTCTGTTGAAAGCATTAATGCATCGTACGCAGTTTTGCAACGCTCAAGTGCAAGTCGCATTATATCCATTCCAAGCAATCCGGTTTTTTCATACGGTTCTTTTGTGAACACTGCCTCATTGCCAATGGCAAGGCCGTATTCATTTGCTCCCATTTCGCAGCCCCACATCCAGAATGGTGTTGAAATTAATATTTCGTTGGTTACTTTAACCTGTGGAATTGAAATGTAGGTGCATTGAACGGTGGTATCGTTTCCCCAATTGCGTTTTGCTATATATTTCAAAAGCTGGGCTTCGTTTGCTTCCCTATCACTATTTTTGGCCAGGATTACACTCCCATCAAAAGTAGCCTTGCCTGTTGCAACGATAGTATCACACATACCTTTATCCTCCAAAAATAGAATATATCTTTTAAATCATAGGTGCTCTGTTTCCATGCACTTCTTTTTGTGTTCAACAAAAAGCAACGTCAACGCACAATGCCACATCATTAAGTGTCTTCATTTCACCATTTGAGGATAATAAATGAAAATGCTTTACTTATATATATAAAATGAAAGGATAAAAGTCAAAATATTTTTCTACAAAAAATCCCCACTGCACAGTGCAATGGGGATTTTGATAGCTATTTAGTGATTATTATTTGCGCCATTGAGCCCATCAAGTTGTGAAATTTCCTCATCAGCCATTGGTGCTTCAAGCAAGTGTTCTGGCAAAAAGAATGTATTAGCAACAAGTGTAGGTACAACAGCACTGGCAATAACAGCTGCAATTAAGAAAGAATACTGGTTTTGGTCAATGATATTGTGAGTTAATCCAAATAGTGCTGCGATTGAACCAAACGTAAGCCCTGTTGACATGAGCAGTGTGTAATACCATCGTTCTTTTTGGCTCTCTTTAAAAATTCCTATTATTGGATATAACCCAAATATTTTTGTTATTACCTTGCCACCAAAAAGGATTAAAAATGGTAGAGGTGCCAGAAAAATTGCTGGTAAACTTACTAAAAAGCCAGCACGCAAAAAGTAAATTGGTGTTAAAAAGCCTATGGTCAATGTTCGTAATCGTCGCATAAAGAATTCATCTTTTGCAACACTTGAAGCAAGGACCATTCCTAATATATATGCAGGAAGTACTGCCTCACTTCCCGACCACAGTGCTAATGCACCTAATGCAAATAACACAAATAAAATCCATTTGGTTCGGATAGCTGCGGTTCGGTGGCCATAGATTTTTGTAAGCCGGGCAGTTACCACAGGCATGAAAATAAAAGTAACTATCGCCACAATTATAAAAATTATTGTTTTATAAGTAAATGGAGAGAAGATAATCCCAAGTGCAATCACCGTACCCAAATCATTGACAAAGCAAGCTCCTAAGATTCCCTTGCCATACTTTGTTTTGTTGAAACCATACTCAATCATGACTGCATAAACCACAGCCATTGATGTTGTTGA
>JAOAIH010000033.1 GCA_026414805.1 Spirochaetota bacterium
GCCGTAGGCATAGGCTCGGCAGGCGCTATAGACAAACACAAAGGAATAGTAATTACAAGTCCCAACATCCCATGGTGGAAAAACTACCCCTTAGTACACACACTTCAACAGCTAACTGGTTATACTATATTTTTGGAAAACGATGCTAACTGTGCAGTGTTTGGCGAGTTATGGCTTGGGAATGGCAGGCATTTTAAAAACTGGATAATGCTGACACTGGGTACCGGCATTGGCGGTGGTGCTGTCATCAATGGTGTGCCCTATACCGGAAAAGCTGGTAGTGCAATGGAATTTGGCCACACAACTATTGATTATAATGGCTTACAGTGCAAATGCGGGCGAAAAGGCTGTCTTGAGTGTTATGGTTCAGCAAGCGCTGTTGTGAATTTTACAACAAGTCATTTGAGTATGTATCCAGATTCCACTATTGGTGCGCGTATCCAACACGAAACACTCACTGCTAAACTGGTGTTTGAGGAAGCACAAAAGGGTGATGCATTGGCACTATATATTTTTAATTTAATTGGACAATATTTAGGAATTGGGATTGCAAATTTTGTCAATATATTCAATCCTGAAGCTGTGATTCTTGGAGGGGGGCTATCAGGTGCGCATGAATTCTTTTTGCCACAAATTAAAAAAGGAGTTCAATCCTTAGCGTTAGCAGGTATGAAAGAAGATGTACAATACTGTATTACCACACATGGTGATTATACTGCAGCAATAGGCGCTGCAAAATATGCCTTAGATGGTTTGAGGTAAGAATAAAATTTTAATTTGAATTGGAGGATAGCATGTTTTTTGGCAATGAGTTGCTTTTTGGTGAAGAGACGTTGAATCATATACACCTGTATGCAGGCAAATGGCTTGATTTTGTTATGGTAGCATTTACCCAGCTTGGAAATGAAATGTTTTATATACTTGTCATACCATTTTTATTTTGGTGCGTCAACAAACGTGTTGCCACCATTGTTGGTATTGCTTTTTTGCTTTCCGCTGCTATTAACGACATCGCAAAGTTTTTGTTCTTCAATCCACGGCCAGATCCTGAAAACCTGGCTATACGTATAGCTGAGCTAAATCGCATGTACTGCCCAAAAAATAGTCCTGGCTTTCCTAGCGGTCATGCACAAAATGCAGTGGTTTTTTGGGGAACACTTGCGTATGTGCTAAAAAACAGACTGTTTACCTTTTTTTCTATATTTTTGATAATTGCAATTGCATATTCACGCCTGTACTTAGGTGTACATTTTTTGGGTGATGTTGCTGGCGGTATAATGATAGGAACTATTATTTTTGTTTGTACAATTGCTTTGATTCCTCACTATGACAAAATCTGGAACATAAAAATATTTACAGCATCAATTATATTTGTTATAGTACCCCTCATCATATCTATAACTCTAACCGGAAATGAGATTGCCAAATCGCTTGGTGTGTTATCGGGTTTTACAATTGGATTTATTCTTAATAAAGACAAATCAGAAGAAATTGCCTTTTCACTAGCACCCTCATTGGTAAAATTTTTTATTGGCCTGGTAATTCTTTTACTCATCAAAGAAGGTTTAAAATTAATATTTCCCACCAGTAGCATATACGATTTTATTCGTTACTGGTTCATAGGGGTATGGGTGTCGTATGGCGCACCTGCAGTATTTGCACGCATCCCCTACTTATCTAAGCAATTAAATTAAGGGTAAGCATAACATTCGTATTTATATAAAAATTCAAAGTATTGTTGTTGACTTTTTTTAAACTGTTTTGCCGTAATACATATCTAAAAAATTATTTGCCGGTAACTATCGCCAAGAAATACTAGTTTGGCGATAGCTCATAGTAAAACCCTATTCACATGAATTAACCAGGTGATGTATATGAAAAAAAAGCTTCAAGACCTCTACGAACAAACTGTAGCCTTAATTGAGAAAGCCACAACCATCGATGAACTGGAGCAGATAAGAGTTAAAGTATTAGGCCGTAAAGGTGACCTCACTCAGATTTTGCGATCACTGGGTACGTTGCCTCAGGAAGAACGCGTTGAAATTGGCAAATTGTCCAACGAACTGAAAGAAAAAATTGAAAATATACTTGAAACCCGTAAAGACCAATTAACCCAACAGCATATAAACAAACTCATAATGGAAGATTGGCTGGATGTAACGCTGACCATGCCTGGCACATTAAGAAAATATGAACGAGGGCATTTACATCCCATTTCGCAAATTCAGTACGAAATTGAAGATATTTTCACTTCAATGGGCTTTGAGATACTTGATGGACCCGAAGTAGAAACCGATTACTATAATTTTGAAGCACTCAACATACCACCCTACCACCCTGCCCGCGACATGCAGGATACATTTTGGACCGAAGATGGCAACCTTCTGCGTACACATACATCAGCTATTCAGGTAAGGGGTATGGAGCGCCTCAAACCGCCTTTTAGGGTTATTGGTCCTGGCAGGGTTTTCCGCTATGAAAGCATTGATGCGTCACATGAAAATACATTCTACCAGGTTGAAGGCATGATGGTGGATAGGGATATTTCTGTAGCCCATCTTATTTATTTTATGAAAACATTACTCAAAGAGATATTCCGCAAAGAAACCACCATTCGTCTGCGCCCTGGATACTTCCCGTTTGTTGAACCTGGATTTGAACTGGATATCCATTGCCTTATTTGCGGGGGTAAAGGCTGCAGCGTGTGCAAATATTCAGGTTGGGTTGAGTTACTGCCCTGTGGCTTGGTACATCCCAATGTACTGCGCTATGGCAATATTGACCCTGATGAGTGGTCAGGATTTGCTTTTGGATTGGGTTTGAACCGCCTGGTCATGATGCGTTATGGCATCAATGATATTAGACATTTCTTAAGCGGAGATATTCGCTTCCTCTATCAATTTTAGGCTTTGTGCGGAGTAATACGTATGTGGATTTCATTAAACATTATTCAAGACATGGTTGATATTAAAGATATTCCTGTAACGGACATTGCCAACCGATTAACGATGTCAACTGCTGAGATTGATTCAATAGAGTACTCACATCAACTATTAAAAAATATTTATACTGCTAAACTTATTGAAGTTAATAAACACCCCAACGCCGATAAACTCACTGTGTGCAAAGTTGATACGGGCAAGGGCATTTTGCAGGTGGTATGCGGCGCACCAAACCATAAAGCTGGTGATATTGTTGCGCTAGCACCCGTAGGCACAAAGTTTACCGATACATTTACAGTAACCAAAACCAAACTCCGCGGAGTTGAATCCGAAGGGATGCTGTGCTCCGAACGCGAACTAGGATTATCAGATGACCATTCTGGAATTATGGTATTCCCTGAAAATACACCAATTGGTGTAAGCCTGGCCACATTGTTCCCTGAAAAGATAGATGTTCGATTAGAAATTGACAACAAATCAATTACTCACCGGCCAGATTTATGGAGCCATACAGGATTTGCACGTGAAATAGCTGCACTGTTTAAAAGACCCTTCAAATATCCAGTTAATTATGACATTGCTAAAGATTTTAAATCAATGGAAACGCTTATTGTTACTATAAAAAACCCAGAAGGTGCGCCGCGTTATTGTGGTCTTGTTGTTAATAATATCACCATTAAAGAATCCCCCGACTGGCTCAAAGCGCGTGTAGAAGCAATTGGCATGCGCCCAATAAACAATATTGTAGATATAACCAACTACGTTATGGCTGAATTAGGCGAGCCTATGCACGCGTTTGACCGTGCTAAACTTAGAGGCAATGAAATCATTGTACGGTTTGCCAAAGATGGCGAACATCTCATGACGCTGGATGGGCAGGAACATATATTAACTTCAGAAGATATTGTGATAGCCGACAGCGGCGGTGCTATCGCACTTGCTGGTGTAATGGGTGGTGGCAACAGCGAAATTGAAGATACCACAACATCTATAGTCCTTGAAGCTGCTAACTTTAATCCAGTATATATTCGAAGGACAGCAAACAGATATAACCTTAGAACCGAAGCTGCTATACGTTTTGAGAAATCACTTGATCCAGAATTGTGTCCTGCAGCAATTATACGTTGCTATGAATTGATTAAAATGCTGTGTCCCCAAGCCCAAGCAGCAACTCCTATAATAGACACCTACCCTGTACCTGCAAAGCCAGTGCGCATACATACTTCTACTGAATTTATCAGAAAAAAATTAGGTCATACCATAGATGACAAAACAATAGAATCTATTTTATCTTCACTGGATTTCAAAATAACCAGACACAATAATGATTTAACTATAGATGTTCCTAGTTATAGAGCAACAAAAGACATCTCCATACCAGATGATATTGTTGAAGAAATTGGCAGAATATACGGATACGATAACATTCCGGAGCAACCACCTTTAGTACCATGTGCCCCACCCTCACGTAACATCAAACGTACCTTTGAAAGGGATATAAAATCTATACTTGTCAACGATTTTCATATGACCGAAGTGAGCAATTATTCTTTTGTTGGCGAAGCATTGCTCAATAAATTGCAACTAAATGAAGATAAAGAACTTAAATTAAAAAATCCTTTGTCAAAAGAGCAGGACAGACTACGAAGAAGCCTGATTCCTAATTTAATTGTAAACATTACAACAAACCAGCGTTTCTTTGATGATTTTAGAATATTTGAATTAGGGAGAGTCTATCTAAAAGAAGACAGGCTATCAAATGATTTAGCCACCGAAAATACAAGGGTTTCCGGGGTTATATATTCTAAAAAACCACAATACCCTGTTTTTTATGATGCAAAAGCATGCTGTATTGGTATTTTTGAAAAAACCTTAAGAAACAATTACATTCTAAAACCAAAAATCGACAATTTGCCACCATATGCACATCCCGCACGTTCCCTGGAATTGGTAATCTCAAATAAACCTGTTGCTCTTATTTGCGAACTTCATCCCAAAACAGCAAATGAGTTTGAAATTAAGGGCAATGTTGCACTCTTTGATATTGATGTTGACCTGCTATTATCACTACCCAAACAGGATATAGTGTTCAAAGAATTACCAAAATTCCCAGATGTGCCTTTTGATATATCAATACTTACTGATGAAAAAGAATATGCGGCCACATTGGTGGATATGTTGTATAAAGCTGATAAAGAACATATCGCTGATATTGAGGTTATCTCAGTCTATAATCAACCACCAATCCCACAGGGGAAAAAATCCGTATCATTTAGGATAACATTCAGAGCCAAAGACCACACTTTATCACCGGAAGAAGTTGATAGTTTGCAGAAAAAAGTTATTTCGTTTGTAGAAAAGAGTGGATATAAACTGAGATAGATTTTTAGTGTAAAACACCTATAATAATATTTTGTAAACAATAAACTATACACCATGCAACGCAACGTTGCAGGGTGTATAATAGTTCGCTTTTATAATTTTAGCTTGTAAGGAAATGGCACAAATATTTTATATATAAAATATACGCCATTTTGTACCACATCTTCTATTTCACATTTCAAAATTACATCTTGTCCATTATTATCGGTTGCAATAACATCAATATAATCATGGATTTGTAATAGCTTATTTGATTTTACAGGATAAAATTTTCCTATACGCATAATGTACTAATTAACATATTCCCTCTCCCATGGATAGTGTGCTCTGTTTTGTTTCAATGCGGTTTCTTCTTTTTTAAACATTGTGAATTCATCCCATAATTCCTTGGTAAAATATTTTGGCTTAATAAACAACTCAACCTCACCTTTTTGTAATTGATAGTTACTATCCACTGGCTGGAACAGATGGTTCCATGATACAACTTTAAACCGCAAGGGAATATTAATATTTTGTGTTATCTCATTGGTTTTATGTTTTACAGAAAAATCATTGGGATTATAATTTTGGGGACTTTCATATATTACTTTTGCTATTTTATTATTTTTATCAATAACAAGCCCTATTACCTCAATATCGTGTTTTCCAAACATTACTTTTTGTAGTTTAAGTCCCCCAGTATATATATTTCTGCTTAGCCAAGGTACAAATCCTTTTGTATTATTCACTTCTTTTTCCCAAAAGTAATGATATGCAATATATTTATTTCCATTATAATCCACACTGGCTCTGTAATATACAGCATATGGATATTCATACTCAGCATTTGAAATAATATGCGGGCAATATTTATCCGCTAGAGCATCATCTTTGATTGGGGTAAAACCAGGTATATCAGTTTCATTAACGCGTACTGTCTTATTTGCAACATACGTGACAGAACCAATAAGAATGATTAGTAGTATTATAATAATAGCTATTATAATTTTTTTCATGCTATTTGCCTCCTTTATATTACTTGCTGCTTCGTAATGCTGTGAGTGCTTCCTTCAACTTTTTCAATTCTTCACCGTATTTGGCCCAGTTTCCCTGACGTTGATATTCTTCGGCCTGTATGAAATGCATATACGCTTTATTAATTAAATCCTTTAATCCATACTCAGATGAATATTCTAAATTTATTCCACCCCCCTCTGTAAATAACCGTGAAAGTGCCAGCGAAAGATTTTCTTCCATAACAATTTTATCTCTATACGAGACAATAACTCTCTTTAGCTCAGGCATTTCACTTGTTTCAGCTTTAAGGTATAATGGTTCTACAAAAAGTATTGAATCTTTTATTGGTACAACCAGTATATTGCCGCGTATAACACGCGAACCCCTCTGGCTCCACAATGTTAACTGTTTTGATATTTCAGCATCCTGATTTATACGAGCTTCTATCTGCATGGGGCCAAAATTAAGCTTATCTTTAGGTAACGTATATAGCAGTAATTGCCCATAATGAGGCATATCACAGCGGGCTACTAGAAACGCTATCATGTTATCTTTCTTTGCGGGAGTAAAAGGCAATATTATTACAAATTCAGTTGTTTTTTCTCCAGGCAATGCCGTAACCAGATAATAGCTATGCATATATTCTTTTTCATTTTCATATATCTGCTGTGGAATATCCCACAGGTCTTCATTATTATAAAATACATTGATATTTGTCATGTGATAGCGCAACAGTTGCTGAGCCTGAATATTAAACAATCCTTCAGGATAGCGAAGATGAGCTTGCAGTTCTGGTGACATCTGATCAAGTGGAAGAAATAAATTTTTAAATATTTTTGAATAAGCTTTTATTATTGGATCATTATAGTCAGCAATATAGTATTTGATGCTTCCATTATATGCATCAATGACAATTTTTACAGAATTACGAATATAATTTATTGATTCGCCATTAGATAACTGTACAGGTGTTGAATACGGAAAAGCATTTGAATACGTATATCCATCTATAATCCAATAAATTCTACCACCAGCAACAACAACATAAGGATCCGAATCAAAATATAAAAATGGTGTTATAGCCTCTATCATTTCAGTTATATTTCTTCTGAAATGGATGCGGCTTGTATTGGTTACGACATTTGATATTAATATATTAAAATCGCCAAATGCTATCGCATACATTGCACGTTTAACAAATGAATCAAGCACATCCCCGCCTGTACCGGTATACAGAGTATATTTGTTTTCATCCCCATAAGGATAATCAAACTCACCAGGAGTAACACGTGTATTTGTTATGATATATGAGTTGTTATGCTCACCATAATATATCTGGGGTATTTCAATAGGGATTTGAATTTTATATTTAGGAGGTATATCATAGAGTACAAGCTCAGGCAACCCTTCTGGGGTAATCCTATCAACTCTGCTGGCAACAACGCCATATCCATGTGTAAATATAAGATGGTTATTAAGCCATGAGTTCTTTGATACAGTTAATTTGCTGTTATCCAATTCGCGTGCAGATATATTAAGGGCAATTTTCTGATTATTTATAGTATATCGAACAATATCCACATCAATAAAATCATAATATGGTTTTAATCCCTGCAATTGCTTATATGTCTGCTTTAAGGGGCGCCAGTCCCATAATCGAATATTGTTCACCACATCTTTATTTTTTTCTAGATCATTGTATGTGAGTGTCAGTGCATTCTCAAACGGCATGTCCTTAATTGCATTGAGCCCAAATGCTAATCGTGTAAATTCAATATTATATTTGATATATGGTGATTCTTTTTCCAGTTCATTTGGATCAACAACAAAACGTTGCTGCAATGCAGGAAAAACAGCTCCAAATATAAAATATGCTGGTAGCAGCGTTATTAATACTATAATTGGTAATTTAAAGCTTTTGGTGATAATATTAGCAAAAAGCAAAATGGCAGCAACAATGGATATAACTATACAGATATCATACGCAAGCAATTTGGCATGAACATCTGTATACCCTGCACCAAAAAACTTTGCTCTATTATTAAATAATAAATCATACGACAGCAAGCGATAGCCGGCTGCTATCAATAGTACAATTAAAGCTGAAAGTGATGATAGATGTGCCCTGGCAAAACGGGAAAACTCTAGTTTACCATTCTGTGTAAATATACCATTATTCAATATATGAAAAAAGAATGAGAATACTGCTATAATTGTCAGTGAAACAAGAAGCCATCTGAACATAAATTTATAGAAAGGCAGAGTAAAGACATAAAAACCAATATCTTTATTAAATAATGGATCAGCCGGGAAGCCAGCAAAGGATACGGAATTTTTATACATTAAATATTCCTTCCAGTACGTGGAAGCCCACAAACCCATAAAAAAACCAACAATTAACACAGCTGCTGCCAGCAACACAACTAAAAGATTACGGGTTGTTCCAAATCCAGGAATTTTTATTCTATCTAAAATATTTTTAGTAAAAATTCTGCCTTTGCCTCCCAATACCCTTATAAGCAAAAAATTCAATATGAACAACCCAATGAACGCACCCCAGAAAAGAGTTTGTACATTGAACTTTGAGAAGAAAAGAATCCAGAATATATCAAGATGGTTATATATAGAAAACCAACGGTAATCAATATAAAAATTACCTATTGAATAAATCAGAATATATCCAATTATAAATATTGTGAGCACTACTAAAAACTTTTTATTCATCGGTTACACCTTTAACAAAGACTTTATTACAATTTTTTCATTTGCATAGCTCGTTCTTTTAAAATTGCATTGAGCCTTGCTTCATCTTCAGGGAAAGTTTTAACCATTACAAGCAAAAGCACCCCACATAACAGCCAGAAAAGATTAGCTACATTAAATGCCATAAGCCTACCAAACCACACAATTAATGCACTAATAATGACTGGTCCAAAACCTTTACCTAGATCATCTGTGAGGTTATAAAGTGAAAATATTGAACCACGTGTTTCAGGAGTATTTACATTAAGTAAAATTGCCCGTACATTAGGGCCAGTAATCGTAACAGTAAAACCTGTAATAAATCCAAAAATCAATGGCCATGTTGGATCCGGCTCAGGTACTATTACCTGTGGAGTATAATTAAGCAGCAATGCCATTGGTATTATTCCTATAAGTGTTGATGTGCCACATAACATTGGCAGATATTTTGGTTTTATATTGTACAATTTATTGCCAATTAAGCCACCAACAAATGCACCAATTATAGCCGCAGCACCAACAGTCATGACGATAAGCGTTGCCATCTGGACTGAATATCCCTTATCCTGCGAGTAGAAATCGTTTAAAAATATAAAGAATACACCCCACGGAACTGTACCTGGTATACCCTGTAAAAATACAATGACATTAGATTTAATCCTGAATAAATTTTTATATTCTTTCCAGTTAATGCGGCCTGTATATGCAATGCCTTGTTCTATTAGTTCCTTTAAGCTTTCTTCTGTTTTACCACGTTGAGGTTCTTTTACAAACAGTAAGTATACTATAGCTAATACAAAATTGGGGATAGCTACCAGTATAAATGGCAATCTCCATCCATACACTGGCCCAATAAATCCTGCCATAAGCTGGCCTATAGCAATGCCAAGTCCCTGTGCAAGACCAATCCATGCAGCAGCCGCTGCCCTGTTCTTATGTGAAAAATAATCACCTATCATTGAAAATGTCAATGGCAACGCTCCACCAATACCTATACCAGTTAACGCTCTGAGCCAAAAAAGCTGATCGTAATTTTGTGCAAAACCTGTAAGCAGGCATGGAATCTCACCTACAAGAATTACAAATAGAAACAAATTCCGCCGTGAAATCTTGTCAGTGAGATAACCTATAGCAAGAGTAACCAGTCCACCCAGTACCCAAAATACAAAAGATATTCGGCCTCCCAGCATAACATCACGCTGAACATCATTGAAACCAAAATCATGTGCAATCTGTGTTAGATTGGGTGCCATCAGATTCTGGTCAGCAAATAAGAACAAATTCATTAGTGCAATCAGGATTATTGCAAAAATTTCATTTTTAGCAAATTTTTCTTTTGCCATTTTTATTCCCCCAAATATTTATCCATCTAAAAATAACAAAGTGAATTGTGATTATCATGGCATAACAATAAAATCAAGGATTTTTTATTATGAAAATATATTCTGTGATTTCAGATTGAACCTTCAATCCTGGGCACCAACAATATACCATTTTCTGCATCTCCAAATGTATAGCACTCTTTATGCATACAATGAATCACAGTATAGGCGCACACTAATGCATCAATCATGTCTTCGTATTTCTTTAAATCATTTCCTTTAGCCTGGGCGATAGTTACTGTGAATAAACTTTTGCAATCTATCACCTCTTTTAAATAATTAAATAATTTCATCAAATTCATTCTTCTTGATGTAACACCATATTTTGATTTATAGTGCAATATTTCCATTCTGTTAAAACACACCATAATCGTTGCATGTGGATATACTTCAAAGATATTATGATTTTCAAAACTGAATCCTAATTTATTCAATTCTTTATAAAGAGCTTCCGGGAAAAAGTATGGATACCTATTTTTATTTACTGCATGCAACCCAAGTCTGTAACGGGAAAATGTTCTCAGGAATTCAGTTTCATGCTTGCGATGTCCAGTTTGATTTTTTATTATAAGTGGTGCATCAATACCTATTATTGCATTGGTATACGGAGCTATCGCCCTTACAATTTCTTCTATGTTATTTGAGTAACAATAATCTATAACCTGCAAAATGTCATTGCAAATCACTACTGCTGTATTATTTTTGCCCGTCCACGAAGGGTCTATTCCAATATAATACATGACATTTTTTAAATAAAAAGATAAGACGCACTGTACGTGCGCCTTATCCTTTTTCCCAATTTATTTGTTTTGTTTTTACCCTGCTTGCTCTTTTTGCATCTTTTCAAGTTCCATTTTCCGCAGTTCTTTGCGCAGTATCTTGCCAACATTGCTCTTGGGCAGACTATCAATAAATTCTACCATCTTTGGCACCTTATATGCTGCCAGTTTGGTTTTGCAATAATCTATAACTTCCTGTTCGGTCATTGTTTCACCTGGCTTTAATACCACAAACGCCTTAACCGTTTCACCACGATATTTATCAGGTACTCCTATTGCACACGCTTCCATGATCTTGGGATGTTCAAAAAGAACCTCATCAATATCACGAGGATAGATGTTATACCCACCCGCAATAATCATATCTTTCTTGCGGTCAACAATGTAAAAATAACCATTTTCATCCATTTTTCCAATATCACCTGTATACAACCAGCCATCCCTCAATGTCTTAGCTGTTTCATCAGGCATTTTGTAGTAACCACTCATAACCTGAGGTCCCCGGATACATACCTCTCCTTCTTGTCCCATCGGCATTTCCTTAGTCCCTTCTTCAAGATCTACTATTTTCAATTCAGTATCAGGAACTGGCAATCCAATTGAACCTGGAATTGTTTTCCCACCATATGGATTGATAGTTGCCACTGGTGAAGTTTCGGATAGTCCATACCCTTCACAAATCTGAGCACCTGTTTTGGCTTCAAACTCTTTTATAACATCAACGGGCAATGGTGCTGCACCTGAAAAACAACCGCGTATACTTGATATGTCCGAATCTTTTATCTTAGGATGATTCAGCAATCCAACATACATCGTTGGTACTGCCGGGAAGAAATTGACTTTATGTTTTACTATAGCTTCTAATATTGCACCCGGTTCAGGACGTGGAATCAGCACCTGGGTCCATCCTTGCCATAGGCAAAGATTCATAACAGTGGTCAATCCAAATGAATGGAAATACGGCAACACCCCCAGACTGGTAAGTTCACCACGTTTAAATCCAGGAAACCATGCATTAATCTGCTGCAAATTGCACGAAAGGTTCTTATGAGTGAGCATAACCCCTTTACTTACACCGGTTGTTCCACCAGTATATTGCAAATTTGCAAGCTCGTTAAATTTTGCCATAATCCCTGGATCGGAATCGGGATATTTTTTTAGTAAATCTGTCCACTCATATACATCCGGCGTAGGGGGTATATCTTTGTGCTTATCTTTTGCAACAATTGGGAGCAGCTGCTTTTTAGGGAATCCCAAATGATCACGTATATGGGCAATGATGATTTTCTTTATTTGTGTTTTTGGACGTAATGCTATCATTCTGGGTCCTAATAAATCAAGAGTAACCAATACAGTTGATTCTGAATTATTCAATTGATATTCCAATTCATGATCAGTATACAAAGGATTATTCATTACTACCACTGCACCAATTTTCCATGCTGCATACGAAGCTATCACAATCTGAGGCATGTTTGGCATTAACATTGCAACCTTGTCCCCTGGCTTTACCCCCATATCAATCAATGCGTTTGCAATTTTATTAACCATTGATTGTAACTTTTTAAAACTAATTTTGGCGTCCAGAAAGATCAGCGCATTATTATTTGGAAATTCCTTTGCCGACCTTTCAAATCCATGCACAACAGTAATCTCATCATACTTTAGTGTATGAGGTACACCTGGTGCATAGGACTTTAACCAAGCCTTTTCCATTGCAAACCTCCTTTTATAGTATGTGTTAAAATATTAAGAACAAGATGGGTAATACTGTGAAATGTTGGATTGGTAAAAAGAGCTTTAAATATTACAACCATGATTATTTACAATGTCAACAATTTATTTATATATTACAGTATTTTTATTTTATTGACATATAAATACATTTAAGTTATGTATATATATAATTAATTTAATATCAATTTTATAATTAACTATATAGCTTACATACACACGCAATTTCTATGATTTTACTTAAATTTGATATAATAATAAAATTCATTTATTTAGTAAATTATCATTGAAAAATAATTATATCGTTTTCAACTATTAGTTGTGTTTTTGTAATCCTAATATTTTTTAAAAACCTTAGAGAGTAAACTATTTCATAATATTATTTTTTTATAATAAATTCTATCTTTTATTTTCTAATTCAATTGATGCATGAGAGGTTATACATGAAAAATAAAAAAGTTTTTACCCGCAGTATTGAAGTATCATGCTATGAAGATGGTGATAATTCAATTGTTGTTGAAGGGGAAATAAAAGACACCCGATTATGTCCATATTACCTTGTTACTGGTGAAAGAAAAGAGCCCGGCATTCTCCATAATATGAAAATTACAATGCACGTCAGTGGCAGTAACTTAATAATTAGCAACATAAAAGTAGATATGATTCATTACCCACGTGAGGAATGTGTTGAAGTTAACAATAATATCTATAAACTTAATGGATTATCTATTACAAAAGGTTTTACAAAAGCAGTAAAAGACACAATTGGGGGTATAAATGGATGCACTCATGTTACCAATTGCATATTAGCCATGGCGCCTGCTGCAGTTCAAGGGTTTTGGGCCAATAAAGCACAAAAACCTGTTACAAAAGAATTTGCCAATCAAGGTTCAATGAGCCATTATTTGATTGATACGTGCTATGTATGGCGTAACAATGGCCCTATGATACAAAAATTATCTGAAGCCATAAATAAAATTGATAAAAATAAATAATCAAGGGGTGGGTAATGTTTGGGTATTATGGCAGGATAGCTATAGTTGATCTATCCAACAATCAGGTTACTATCAAATCATTTGATGCAAACTTTGCTCGACTTTTTTTAGGGGGAAATGGATTTGCTGCAAAAATAATTCATGATACTGTAAGTCCCTCAACCGACCCTTTTTCGGAAGATAACATCGTAGTCTTTGCTACAGGTCCTTTTACAGGAGGTCACGTATGGGGTGGAAGCCGTGGACATTGTGCAAGTATTTCACCACTTACAAATATATTTTGTGATTCAAATTTTGGTGGCAACTTTGCTGCAATGTTTAAACGTACCGGATATGATGCAATTGTAATAAAGGGCAAAGCATCTTTGCCAGTATACATATATATTAATAATGAGATAGTTACTATTAACGATGCACAACATATTTGGGGAAAACAAGTATCAGAGGCACACACACAATTGGTTCAAAGCTATAATACCCGGATTGAATCTGCGCTTATTGGACCTGCAGGAGAAAATTTAGTACGCTATGCATCTGTTATGTGTTCCGGTACACGTATTAGTGCAGCTGGACGCGGTGGTATTGGTGCAGTGCTAGGATCTAAATTATGTAAAGGTATAGTAGTTTCAGGCAATAGTAAAGTTGAAATTTTTGATCAGCAGAAACTACAAACCCTTTTAAAAGATCTTCTTCCTGGCATGAAAGAACGTGCACAACACCTAACCGAATTTGGTACACCTATACTTGTTCAAATGATTAATAGTAAAGGAAAGCTATGTACCAGAAACAATCTCAAGGAACAATTTGATAAATCATATACAATCAGCGGTGAATATATTAAGGAACATCATAAAAGGAAAAATATTGCCTGCCATGGTTGCCCTATCGCATGCGGTAAACTTGTAGAAGTTCCCTATGGCTTGTATGCAGGTAAACATGTTAAAATGCCTGAATATGAAACCATTTATTCCATGGGTAGTATGTTAGAAAATAGCGACATTGTCTCAATTTACAATGCTAATACAATATGTGATGAAATGGGAATGGATACCATAAGTTTTGGTGTTACATTAGCGTTCTTAACTGAATGTGTTGAAAAAGGATTAGTTAAAAACTCTGAACTTGAAATACCACTTCATTTTGGGAAATGGAATCACTTACCCCAAATTGCGGAATATACTGCACACCAACAAGGATTATTAGGAAAACTGATGGCAATGGGCTCAAAACGATTAGCTGAATATTGTGGTGGTGATTCGTATAAATATCTCTACGAAGTAAAAGGGCTTGAAATAGCCGGACACTCTGCACGAGGATTACGGCAAATGAGCCTTGGGTATGCAACAGCTACACGAGGCGGCAGTCACCATGATACCCGTCCAACCTATTACCCAAATGATCCAGAAGTTGATCCTGGATTTTCACATCAACCTGAATATTCTTTTAATTCACAAAACAACACTGCAATTGGCGATTCACTAGTGTTGTGCAGATTTATCCATGAGCGCAGCTTTGGCACTCAGATAAATGAAACTTTGGCGCAAGCAGTATCATATGTAACAGGATGGGATATAACCAAACAGGAATTAACAGAAATTGCAGAACGCATCTACACTATAGAAAGACTTATAAATATTTCCCGTGGCATAGATAGAAACAGTGATATTTTGCCATACCGTGTAATGAATGAACCAATACCCGATGGACCTTCCAAAGGGTGGGTGTGCTCACATAAAGATCTTCAGAAAATGCTTGATGAATACTATTCTTTGCGGGGGTGGGATGAAAACGGAATTCCAAAACAACAGACTCTTAAACGTCTCAAAATTATTTAAGTTATCCCTTTTTTCATTTTTTTAATGACTTAACATGCTTTCTAGCATAGTTTATATCTTTTTGTCATAATACAAATATATTAACTCCTGATGTATTTTATGCAAAATGATCCCATCCTGCAGGTTTAATATCCATAAAATTGCCATTCTTTGTTTGCATTAAATATTTTTTATCATTAGTAATGCTACCAATTCTGTATAATGGTCGTTTGAATGTATCATAAAATTCTTTTTCTACAGTATCAGCCAGTGCTGCATCAACTGTACACAGCAGCACATAATCCTCTCCACCGGCTAATACATATTCAGTTGCATTGTATTCATGTTCCTTGCAGTATTCGACCAAATCAGAGGAAACAGGCAATGCCACTTCTTTCAATACAAAACCAACATTACTTTCCTCTGCAATATGCATTAAATCTGAACTTAGCCCATCGCTCACATCTATGCATGATCTAACAGCACCTGTGCTGGCTAAAAACAAACCTTCTTCTATATGTGGTCGTGGCTCACAATGTGCTTGATAGAGTCGTTTTTCATAATCTTTTATGGGTTGTTTTGATTTTAAAATAAAGTCTAATCCCGCTCTACTATCGCCCAAAAACCCAGTGCAAAAAATTATATCATTTTCCCTGGCCGTATTTCGATACAGTATTCTATCTTTTGTAGCTACACCTGTAACTGCAACATTGATAATTAAATCAGCTTTTGATGATGTAGTATCGCCACCTAGTATATTCACATTGTACTGTTTTGCAAGATCCTTCATGCCCAGGTAAATTTCATCAAGATATTCTATTTGAGTTTCCTTAGGAATGCCAATACTTATAAATGCATGCTGTGGCACTGCTCCCATTGCAGCAATATCGCTTAAATTTACTGCCAGTGATTTATATCCAAGCTGGTAACCAGTCATTGCTTCTCTAATAAAGTGAACACGCTCAACAAGGAGGTCGGTTGTCAATACTACACATTCATTATTCCCAATTGAAAATACTGCAGCATCATCACCAATAGCACGTATAACATTTTTAGTATTATATATGCAATCCGGAGTAATGCGCCGTATAAAACCAAATTCACCAATATCTTTAAGATTCATTATAACAACATTCCTCCATTCATTAGTTTTAGATTGTAATTCAGAAGGAACGAAGTGACTGAAGAATCTCATTGTAAAAGTGTGATTCTTATCCTAATTGATATTCGTATCAGAATAACACTATGAACTTTCCTTCAACATTTAGACATCTAATTACATTTATTGCAAGTATCACACTCTATCCTTCACAAGGTATATTTGCACAAATAATTGTTTTCAAGGTTTTTGCAGCTTCATACGGATTGTCAGATGAAACTATTGCTGAAACAACTGCAAGGCAATCGGCACCATATTGCATTACATTTTCAGCATTATGAATCTGAATGCCACCTATTGCCACAACAGGGATGCTAACAGCTTTTTTGATTTCCTGCAGCCCCTCTAATCCAATAATGCCAGATATATCATCCTTGGTTGAGGTTGGAAATACTGAACCAGCCCCAATATAATCTGCACCATCCCTTTGGGCTTGAATTGCTTCATTGACTGTTGATACCGATATCCCTATAACCATTGAATGTGGCACAAGCGATCGTGCAATTGTAAGCGGCATATCATCCTGACCCAGATGAACACCATAGGCCTTAACTGCAAGTGCCACATCAATTCTGTCATTAATTATCAAAGGAACATCGTACCTATCGGTAATGCATTTAATTGCTTGTGCAATTTCAACAAATTCACGTGTACCAATATTCTTTTCTCGTAATTGCACACAATCTGCTCCACCTTTTATTGCTTCTTCAACAACTATTTCTATAGGCTTTTTTGCAAGCTGCCTATCGGTTACAAGATACAAAGTGGCATTAAATCGTGTTTGCATACAATTACCTTTGTAATTTTTGAATTATTTCTTGCGCAACTTTTTTCCCTGACAAAAGCATCCCGCCAAATATTGGCCCCATTCGTGGCCCTCCAAATACCGCATTTGCAGCCATCCCAGCAACATAAAGCCCAGGAAATATCTCTTTTGTATTTTCCAGTGTAAGCTTTTCAGCCTTTTCAGCCCACATTGATTTCTCCCCTTCAATAGTACCAGAAGGAGTATTAAGTTTTCCCGGAACTTTTTTTACCACTACCCTCACTACTTCGGTATCATGCCCTGTGGTATCTATAACATATTTGCTCTGTACTGTCAATGGGTCAACATGTAGTTTTGCAATTTCAACTGCCGACCAATTAATAACAAGTCCACACACACAATCATCACGCATCATTACATCCTCAACGCTAATGCAATTCAAAATTGTTAATCCCGCCTTAATTGCCTTTGAAGCTATGGTACAGACAGATTCTATAGCGTCAGCAGTGTAATAATCTTCAGTATAGTGGGTATAGCGCACATCAAGTTCCTCAAGAATTGGTAATGCTTCTTTCTGAACCACTATCTCATTGAATTGCATACCACCACCCCACATGCCACCACCAATAGAAAGCTTTCGCTCAAATAAAACTGTTTTAATGTTTTGTTTTGACAGATAGTAACCTGCAACAAGCCCTGACGGGCCTCCGCCAACTATTGCAACATCGCTTACAAGTGAGTCCTTTAATCGCTGAAAATAGCGATCAATGATTGCTGATGTGATGGTTATTTCATTAAGTTCCATAATTGTTTCTCCTAATAAAATAGAATTTACTATGCCATTTTAAATCACTCAATTTTCAAGAATCCATTACTAAATGTTAAATTTTAGTCTTCATTCACCTTGATATATTTTAATCAGTTTTTTTGTTCATTTTTATTACTATCACACAGTTCAATTTGTGCATGCTTTTCTAATTCTAATGGAGTCATTGAATACAATTCATCAAGCAATGCTATCATAAAACTTCCGGGAGCACTTGTTTTCTTGGCTGCTAGTTGACCGGCTACGCCAAAATACGCCAGCGCTGCAGCAGTAGTTTTACTATAATCATTATCCACAGCACAAAAAGCACCTATTAGTGCTGTCGCTGTACAACCTGTACCAGTTACATAGCTCATGAGTTTGTGTCCATTGTGTACTTTTATAACTGCATTGCCATCGGTGATGATATCAGTAGGTCCTGTTATGGCAACTATCGTCATATATTTTTGTGCTATTTGTTTTGCAACATCTACTGCCTCTTCCACTAAATGCAAGGCATCAACACCTTTAGTCTGTGACTTATGATCAGTAAGAGCAATTATTTCAGAAGCATTACCTCTAATTACTTTTATGTTGCCAGTGCGCAGTAATTTCAAAGCTACGTGAGTCCGCAAAGCTGTTGCTCCTGCACCAACAGGGTCAAGTATCACCGGTATATTTTTTTTGCTGGCAACACCAGAAGCTATTATCATTGAATGAACCCAATCATTTTCAAGCGTTCCAATGTTAATAACCAGTGCATTTGCAATATTTGTCATTTCATTTACTTCATTGTATGCGTGTGCCATAACCGGTGAAGCACCGCATGCAAGAAGTGCATTAGCAGTATAATTCATGACCACATAATTGGTAATATTATGTACCAGTGGTTTTTGTGTTCTAACTTTTTCAAGTAATTGTGCTGCATATTCATTAAGACTCATGGTTTCACCTCTTTTCACAACAAATCGCATTCATTATGTGTTTTGATTGCACACAGTTTGCCGCACATTGTGCATACCTTTTCTTCATAATCTTCGCTTTTCTTTCTGCGTGCTCGTGCCATATCTGGGTCAATAGCCTTACTGAAAATCCCTTCCCAGTCTAACGCTTTTCTGTATTGCGACATTTCATAATCCTGCTCAATTGCTTTTACAATTCCCTTAGCAATATCTGCAGAATGAGCTGCAATTCTTGTGCCAATTACACCTAACCTCACATCCTCTACTGTTGGTAAACATAGATGTTCTGCCGGTGTAACATAACATAAAAAATCAGCGCCAGCAAGTGCGGCGATAGCTCCTCCAATTGCTCCAACAATGTGATCATAACCTGGAGCAATATCTGTTGTTAAAGGACCCAATACATAAAATGGTGCATTGTCACATATACGCTTTTGTGCGATGATGTTGGCAGTTATCTGATCCATAGGCACATGCCCTGGCCCTTCAACTATCACCTGCACACCTTCCTGTCGAGCTTTTTTCACCAATTGCCCAAGTATTACTAGTTCCTCAATTTGTGCAGCGTCAGTAGCATCTGCAATAGCACCTGGCCGCAAACCATCCCCTAAGCTCAGAGTAACATCATATTTATGAGCTATCGCACATAGTCGATCAAAATGCTCATAGAGCGGATTTTCTTTTTTATGATGCTTCATCCATGCTGCTAACAGTGATCCTCCCCTACTTACAATTCCCATTACCCGCTGTTGCCGTGAAGCAAGCTTGAAACTTTGTTGGGTGACACCACAATGCACTGTGATGTAATCTACGCCTTCTTGACATTGCTGTTCAATTGCATCAAACAGTTGATCAACTGACATGTGCAAAATAGATTTCTCTTTTGCCGAAAGTTCTGCTGCCACCTGGTAAATTGGCACTGCCCCTACCATTACTGTTGAGCATTCCAGCACCATCTTCCGTATAGCTTTAAGATCACCACCAGTTGAAAGGTCCATCACACTATCCGCACCGTAATAGATTGCTGCTTCAAGTTTTTTCTTTTCCTCTTCAATATCTACATGGTCAGTAGATGTACCGATATTTGCATTTACTTTTGTAAGCAAACCTTTACCAATTGCACGTACATTAAATGTACGCTTCACATTTTTAGGAATAACAGCCCACCCTCTAGCAATTAAATCCCTAAGATGTTCAGGATCAATTCCTTCATACCGAGCAGCCTGTTCCATTTCAGCAGTAATAATACCTTGTTTTGCAAAATCTAACTGTGTCATAAGTATATACCTCATAACAAAAAAAACCGCCCAGCGAGGCGGTTTTTTTGATTTAAAAAATATATTATAAAAACAACTCCCTTCGCTGGCATTACCCAGATCAGGTTCTAAGGGTATACTCTCAGGCTTGTGCAACTGCACAAACCACCCCTGCTATAAAGATCATGTATTTTGTTAATAATATACTGATAAATATTAAAAATTCAAGTAAATATTATTTTTTGAAATAAAATTGTCTTCTTTCAGGTATACTTTTTGGCATTCCTCCATTTTTAATAAAACCGGGATCATTATATAGCCCACAATAGCAATGGCCATATTCTTTAATATCAGGCAGGCAATATTCACACGGACATATAATATCTTTATCATTTTCGCGAATGCCATCAGCATCTCTGCAAGGACATGAAAAATACCCATAACGATTATAATTTGTAGTGAGGCCTTCTATCAATATATCAAGGAATTCCTTATCAGGGTGCATAACCCAGCCATGTTTTGCGGCAACCATTTGTGCAAATTGCATTGTTTCCTGTAATGACTTTGTTCTTTTCATTTTTTACTCCAGTTTCAACATGCGTCGCCATTCTTCCTCAATAAAACCAGTAAAAAAAGTTGTATCGTCTATCACAAGAAATGGAAAGGCAACATACATATTCGATTTTTTAACTAAATAATCCTTTAATTTATTTTTTTCCTCAGCTGGTAACAAATCAACATACACAAACCGATATTTTACCGAGTTGCTGTCAAGGAAATTTAATGCACGTTTGCAATGCCCACATGTTGAAAGTGCATATACTACAACATCTCCTGCATTATATGATCCATCTTTATATGTAAAAGTGATGTTTTCTATCATAAAGGCTCTCCTCATTATTATTAACAATCATAATAGGTCCCGAATGTGATAATGTCAATTTAATAATATTATTACAATAAAATTTTTAGGTTCACCTATGCTTATAGCAATAAAAAAAGCTACCTTTGCTCGGTAGCATTTTCTTTAGATATTCATCTGAAAAAATAATAAATGTGATAATTAATGGCCTTCGCGTAAGCTTTCAGCAGGAGGATAAATTCCTTTGGCTCTTCTGTATACTGCAATACCAAAACGGATGCACCCACATAGTACCACCCACACCGCAATTATAGTAGAAATTGTCAATGTATGCATCACTGCTGTGTGGTATTCCCTAATAAGATATAATATCAATTCATCCATTGTATACCTCAAACATTATAATTTTGCTATTATTACAGTTGAACTTTGAAATTATATATAAATCTTGTCAATATAAAAAATATTTTTTATAATATTTTGTCCTTTTTACCCTTTCTTTTTGGCAAATAAAAATTACTCTTGTTTATTTGAATAAATATCAACTTTATAACGTTTTTACCACATTCTGCTGTATTATATTACATCCTGTAAATGTAAAAACTGTTTGACTTTATTCATTGCCATTATACACTACACGCCAATACTACAAGAATGTCGTATACTATTTTTTTTCTTATTTTTTCTTATTTTATTTGAGTTTATCAATATATTAAATCCATAGTAAATTTTCATTTTTTTACGACTATTTATAAATTGTTACAATGAGCATTATTGATAATTATAATCGCATAATAGCAGAAATAAAGAGAATTGCTCAAAAGGCAGGAAGAAATCCTGACGACATTGTACTTATCGCAGTAAGTAAAACATTCCCTGCTGAAATTATTCAGCAAGCCATAGACAATGGCATTACACTATTTGGTGAAAATCGTGTACAGGAAGCAAAAGCAAAAATTCCCCAATTAAAGGGCACCTTCACATTTCATTTAGTGGGCCATTTACAATCAAATAAGGCAAAAGATGCAGTGAAACTTTTTGACTGCATTCATTCAATTGACAAGCTTTCAACTGCAATTGAGGTTGACAAAGAAGCTAAAAAAATTAATAAGATACAAAATATTCTTATTGAAGTAAATACTTCAGGTGAGCAGTCAAAGTTTGGGATTGAGCCTGCAAAAACCCTTGAATTGTGCAAAGGCATACTTGAGTTGCACAATGTCAATTGTCTTGGCCTAATGACTGTAGGCCCATTAACAGACAATCGTAACAAGATACGTGAGGCATTTAAAACATTGAGGCTGTTGAAGGAAGAAATAAATAATACATTGGGTATTACATTGAAGGAATTGTCAATGGGAATGTCGGGCGATTTCGATATCGCAATTGAGGAAGGTGCCACAATGCTTAGAATTGGTACCGCAATTTTTGGGCAAAGGATGCAGTAATGGATCGTGAAAAGCTAACTATTGGATGCATAGGTCTTGGCAATATGGGCAGTGCCATATGTATTGGTCTTGCTCAATCATCAAATAAATATTCCATCATTGGCTTTGATTCCGACAGCTCCAAGATAAAAGCTCTTTCATCAAAGATCACATTGCACACTGCAAGCTCTATACAGGAGCTATCGCACAATAGTGATGTTATTATTATTGCAGTCAAGCCAAATGTTGTTGAGGCAGTTGCCAGGGAACTATCTCAAAAACCAAAAAATGTTTTAGTAATCTCAATTGCTGCGGGCATTACTCTGGCAAAGCTTGCACAGTGGATGGGCGATAGTTACCGGATAATACGCTGTATGCCAAATACACCCGCGTTAATTGGCGAAGGCATGACAGTACTTTCCACTGTTTGGGCTAATGAAGATGATATGAAAATTGCACAAGAAATATTCAAAGCATTGGGCAAAGTAATAGTGTTACCTGAACACATGATGGATGCTGTTACAGCGCTTTCCGGTAGCGGACCTGCGTATGTATTTACATTTATTCAAGCCATGGCTGATGGTGGAGTAAAAACAGGATTGTCACGAAATGATGCACTTTTGTTAGCTGCACAAACAGTATTAGGTGCAGCAAAAATGGTGTTGGAAGGGGAAGAGCCAATTTCACTGCGAGGCAAAGTTGCTTCACCCGGGGGCACTACCATTGATGCTATTCATATTTTAGAGAAAAATGGATTCAGCGGTATTGTAATGGATGCAATTGAAGCTGCCTATATTAAATCAAAAAAACTGGGAGAAAAATAATGCTCACTAATTACCATATATGGCAGATTAAAAAAGCAATAAGATTCATAATACCTGCTATTATTATAATTTTTATCATTGGCAATATTATAGCCTATTTTGTAAAAACTCCAATTCGTGTATCCCAAAATGTCATTTACAAAAAAAATGGATTTATCCTTTTTAAAGACGCTAATACCTATATATCTTTACTTGAAAAATATCCTTATAACCCAGGAGTGTCACTGACAATTCATACTTTGCGTGAAGGAGAATCATATTGGGATATAATCCAGAGTTATGGCATCAGCATAGATACTTTCATTGGCGCAAATCCCCATCTGGATTCGCTTCTTGCAAAGGCAGGTACCAAGGTTGTTATTCCACACAAAGATGGGTTGCTTATTGCATGTAAACATTTTTACGATGCCTGGTTAGCTTGGTTCTATACTCAAGGTAAAGGTTCAATAAAGGGAAGATATATCCACCACCCACTTGAACTTATGGCTATGGATGACATACGATTTGCATTTATAGAAAATGCACGCCCAGTTGCAGTGAACACCAAAATTGAAAAATTATATACCCTTAGACAAAAATTCCAGTCCCCAATAAATGGCAGGTTCACGTCCATGTATGGAGACAGGGTTGACCCGCTTGAACATGGCATGACATTTCATAATGGGCTGGATATCTGTGCTCCTCAAGGTACTCCTATAAAACCAGTTCAGAATGGATTTGTCAACTTCACTGGATGGCTTGATGGCTATGGGTTCACAATTATCATTCAGCATGATGAAGGGTATGAAAGCTGGTATGGCCATTGCCAAAAAATGTTTGTTCAAAAAGGTGAATTTGTAACAACTGATACAATTATTGGCACTGTAGGTTCAACCGGCAGATCAACAGGACCACATCTTCATTTTATGTTGTTACAACATGGAAGGATGCTCAACCCTATCATGTTTATCTGGTAATTAGGTATATTACGAAAAATTTGGATTTTGAAACAACCCTTTTTCAGCCTTTATAAGATCATGTTCATCATCCACTTCGTACCAACCAAACCCAGAAAGATCACAAATTGATGGTGCTGTTTTATGATTTTCCGCCAGTATTTGTAGTATGTTTTCAACCACTGCTTTTTCCCCAAAACGTTCTATAGCTTTATAGGCTGCATCTCTATACACTGTTTCCATTGTTCTATCTACATATGTCATACCAATATAACCACAGTCAAAGTCATGAAGCTGCTTGCTAATGTGAACTATTGTTTTTTTATCTGTGTCTAATTTAACCTTCATATCATCAGGGCCCAACTGCCTGTCAAAATCACACATTGCAGTAATTTTACTGAATGATTGTTTCATCTTTTCAAACATAATTTTAGGATAGATATGGTCAACATTGGTAATTAGAAATGAATCATGCGCAAAAGTTTTCAGTGCAGTGATTAATGTAAAAATATTCCCCTTGTGATAATCTTTATTCTCAAGTATTTTTAAATTTTCTATTTGCTTTTGCTTCAAATGCTTTTCTAAATCGTTAAATGCAAAACCACCGACAACAATAATTTCATTAAAAAAATTTAGATCAAAAAAGTCAAAAAGGTAATCTATAAGAGGTTTTCCATTGACTTTTACCATTCCTTTTGTTTTATCTTTTGTCATTTCACCTAATCGGCTTCCAGTACCTGCAGCTAATACAATTGCACGCATGATAATAACTCCTTTAACGATTCAATCGTCACTATATTGGGATATTTCTGTAAAAATTGTTCTTTGGTAAAGGTCCCGCATAAACCTATAAATTTTATATTGTTTGTAATAGCTTTTTCGGCATCTTTAAGCGAATCCCCTACAAAAGTCAAATCATCTTTTTGCAAATTAAAATGTTCTAATACATATTCAAAATGATGCTTACCTTTTTCAAAACCATCCTTAAATCCAAGTACAATGTCAAATTTTAAATTTTCTCTATTTATAAACTGTTCAATTAGATATTGAAAATTATTTGATGATACCCCAACTACAAACCCTTTTCTTCGCAATTCGTTTATTACATACCTCACCTCTTCAGAAAATGTGGACTTAAAAAAGCCATCTTTTTTTGTTTCCTCAAAGATTGCAGCTTTTTGTTTGTTTGTTGGATCACCTGGCAAAATTATTTCTAATTGCTGAAAAAAGGGAACACCAGAAGTTTCAAGATATTTTTTTCGTGCTTCATCAAATGAAATTTCAGGATGAAATCTATGAATAACTTCTCCTGCAATATCAGCAAACCCCTCCATGGTATCAACCAGGGTCCCATCAAAATCAAAGAGCAGTGCCTTGGTTTTAATCAACATTTAAAAATAATCCACCATAAATTTTTGTCATTGATGTGCTGCGATAAATATAGCTATAAAAGTTGCAAACTATGAAACATAAATCTCTATCAATCTCTGACAGAGTATATGATTGTCAATAGAAAAAAGGATAATTTAATTTTAAATTTTTTATTTTACATTACCAATTGTATACTTTTATTTTATTAAATACAAGATCAACACTTACTTGACATAGTAGTATGGATGCACATATATTCTATAACTATGGCAAATCAGCATAATAATAATTCAAATGAATACACCAATATAGAATTATTTGATACTATAGATCTTCATTACTTTCATCCTCGTGACATAAAAAGTATTCTTGAGGAATTCATCAATAATGCAATAGAGAAAGGGTATATGCGCCTTGAGATTATTCATGGCAAAGGAAAATCTGTAAATAAAACTATTGTACATAACTACTGTAAAAAAGATCCCAGAGTTAAAGCATTTTTTGACAAACCAGGCAATTGGGGTATAACAATTGTCATATTATGAAAGGGAGAACAAAATGAATACAATAATTATAACAGGTGGTACAGGTTTTATAGGTACTCACCTTACACAAAAATTGCTTACAAAAGGATATTCAGTAATTATATTAACACGCAACCCAGGAAAATTTTTATCACATACTGCTTCATTAAAATATACTGCATGGGATGGTAAAACCGGTGAAGGTTGGGCAGATCTTGTCAATGAAGCTTACGCTATAATAAATTTAGCAGGCGAATCTATTGCAGGCACACGATGGACAAATGAAAAAAAAACAAAAATATTGCAAAGCCGGCTACAAGCAGGAAATGCTGTCATTGACGCAATAAAAAAGGCAAAAAAGAAACCTGAGGTAATCATCCAAGCTTCTGCTATAGGTTATTATGGTACACGAAGTGAATCCTTAAATGAAAATTCAAGCCCTGGATTAGGATTTTTACCTGATGTTGCAATTCAATGGGAAGCTTCTACTAAGGAAGCAATTAACTTTGGTATACGCCATGTGATTATCCGGACAGGGCTTGTGTTGGGAGAAAATGAAGGATTATTAAGAATTTTAATTCCAATATTTAAATGGTATTTGGGGGGATATTTTGGTGACGGCTCACAATGGATGTCGTGGATACACATTGATGATGAAGTAAATTCTATTATACATTGCCTTGAAAACAGAAGTATTCACGGGCCGGTAAATGCAGTGTCGCCAAATCCAGTGACAGCAAAGCATTTTTATAAAACACTGGCAAAGGTTTTACACAGGCCGTGTTTATTTAAAATACCTGAGTTTGCTATTACACTGATGCTGGGGCAAATGGCCCAGGAACTGATTTTATCCAGCCAAAAAGTACATCCTGATGTTCTTATTTCAACAAAATTTAACTTTACTTATCCAAATCTTTATGAAGCTTTGTATTCTCTGTTGGAAAAAAAATAATAGTATGTATTATTGTGATATTTTGAAGCAAAATGATTAGATATACATAACTATCCGGTCCCCGATATGAACGATAATATGCTAATAACACATGAAGAAGCACAAATGCTTGAATGGCATACACTTATATCCTATATTGTAAATTTCTGTTCTACTGAAATAGGCAAGCAATATTGTAATAATTTACAGCCACTTCAATTCCATGAGATAATTTCTCAATATAGCAAACTAAACTGTGTAAAAGAAATTCTACGCGTAGGGCATTACCCAGATTTTACCGGTATATATGATATAACTTTATTGCTGGATAAGGCAGCTAAAGGTGCAACACTTACAATAGAAGAAATTTTTAAAATACGACAATTTTTGGTTGGGCAACACAGAATCTGTGATTTCTTTAAATCAGTTCACTATGATACATCAATACTATCCGAACTTAACACTATTGACGACTGCAATGATCTTTTTAAACTATTAACTTCATCAATTACCGAAAATGGTAATTTAAATGAGCATTCATATCCAATATTACGGAAAATTCAAAGAGATATCACTGAATTACATTCCACAATACAGAAGAGTTTAAACAGCTTGATCCATTCACAAAATTACCAACCCATAGTACAGGATAAAATATATACAATAAAAAATAACCGATACGTAATTCCGGTTAAATCATCGTATAAAAGCAAAATTAAAGGAACTATTCTTGATATCTCTTCTTCAGGTGCCACTCTTTTTATTGAACCAGAAAGCATTCATGAACTAAATAACACATTATTATATAAGGAACTTGAATTGCAGCGTGAAATTGAACGTATATTGCAGATTCTTTCTTTTGAGATTGGTTCCAATGCAACTCAGTTGAAAAATAACTCAGCTAAATTGGCTTATCTAGATTTTTGCACAGCATGCGCACGGTTTGCAATTGTCTACAATGCCCACACACCTGCTGTTTCACCTACCCCGTATTTTGAATGTATCAATGCTCGACACCCTTTATTAGCAATCCTATTGCAAGATAAAGTAGTTCCATGCTCTATACATTGTGGCAAATCATTCAATTGCCTTGTGATTTCTGGGGTCAATACTGGAGGAAAAACTGTTTTACTCAAAATGCTTGGTTTGTTTGCATTAATGGTTAGACACGGATTACCAATTACTGCAAATCCTGATTCAACTATTGGGTATTTTGAAAATATATATGTTGATATAGGAGATGAACAAAACCTGATGCAATCATTATCTACATTCAGCGGACAGATAAAAAATATAGTACGCATACTAAAAAAGGCAAATGACAAAAGCTTAGTTCTAATAGATGAGATAATTGTTGGAACAGACCCAAAACAGGGCGCTGCCATTGCGCAGGCTGTTCTGGAATATCTTGCTAGTAAAAATTCAATTATAGCTGTTACTACTCACTACTCGCAATTAAAAGAGATAGCATCCAGGGATAATCGCTTTGAAAATGCATCGGTAATTTTTGACATTAATTCCATGCAGCCTACCTATCAGGTTCTTCTTGGAATTCCAGGTGCTAGTTACACCATTGAAATAGCTAAAAATTTATCCCTCCCAGATGAAATTATTAACAAAGCATTATCATTGCTTGATTCCTCATCGCAATCGGTTGATGCACTGCTTTCTAAAATTACTGAGCAATCGCATGCTTTGCAACAAAAGGAGCAGGAGCTATCGCTTCTTAAACAAGAACTACAAAAATTAAAAGAAGAATATAACACAAAAATTAACGAATTACAGAGCACAATTGAAAAAGTTTCAAAAGAACAAGCCACTTCATTTTTTAATGAACTGCAGGAATATCGAAATCGCATTGTTGACCGAATCAGGGAAATACAATCCATGTCCATGAAAGATGCAACTAATCTTATTCAGGATATTACCGCATTTCAGGAAAAAGTCAAAGGTACAATAAACACATTGCAAAAACCACATGACAATATGGTGCCCTGCTCTGATGAACTGGCACAAAGAGGCAAGAAAGTGTATGTTCCATCATTGCAACAATATGGAACAATAGAAGAAATAGACTACAGGGAAAAGGTTGTGAAAGTTAGAATGGGGACTTTAGCTAGCAGGTTCTCTTTTAGTGATGTATACTGTATTGTAGAATCAACAACACCTGTTGCAGCTAAAAAGAAATATACAGTGACAAAAGAACAAATTACATCAGTACCTATAACCATACAAACACAATACAATACCATTGACTTAAGAGGCCTGCGCGTTGATGAGGCCTTGCAAAAATTAGATTACGAATTGGACGCGATGGTAAAAAGGAATATTCCATCTGTAGTTGTTATTCACGGACATGGGACAGGTTCGTTGAAAAAGGCAGTGCGAGATTATGTAAAACATTCGTTCTATGCCACAAACTATCGCCCTGGCCAACCAGAAGAAGGTGGTGACGGAGTTACCATAATTCAGTTGCGATAGCTCATTGCAGTAGCTCTCAGGCACTACTACAAATAACTGCTTCATAAGGCTTCAGTAAAATCTTTGGTGAATTATTATTCTGTGCTTTAGTATTAAGAGACGACAGCAAGAGTTTATATGTGCCAGAAAGAACAACCTCTTTTGCTGATGAAGAAAAATTAAGTGCGATTATACAGTGGTCACTTTGCCAGTTACGTTTATACATCATGACATCGTCTGCAGCAGGTATAAATTCGATATCACCTTCATAGAGCGCCCGATGAGCTTTTCGTACTGCAATTAATTGTTTATATAATTGCAACAAAGAGTTTTCATCGTTTGACTGTATCGCAACATTGGTATGGATATAATCAGGATTTACCGGCAGCCATGGCTTTACTTTTGAAAAGCCTGCATATTCAGTTGCATCCCACTGCATGGGAGTGCGTGCTTTATCCCTACCTTTATGGAATGGCCAGTATTTTTTTCCCAGTGGATCCTGAATATCCTTGCGCGCAATCTTTCCATCAACCATTCCAATTTCTTCGCCATAATATATAAAAGGAGTTCCTCTTTGAGTTAATAGCAAAACCGCTAGTAACCTGGCCTTAATTGTATCGTTTTTTACCATACGTGTAATGGCTCGGGATTGATCATGATTGGAAAAGACGTGACATGGCCATCCCTTATTGCCAATTGCATTGTACCAGTCTACAAAAATCTTTTGTAACTCACGGCTATCAAATGATGCAAATATAGTTGAAAAATTAAAATTTAGATGCATTTCATCATTATTTCCCAAAAATGATGCGGGAATGTTTGGGTCCTTTATCCCTTCATCCAGATAAATTTCACCAACACTCATGATATCACCATAACTATCTAACAAAACACGCATTTCTTTTAGAATTTCATGCGTTTCAGGCTGATTCCGGTCATATTTATGTAATTGCTGATCATGCCTCCGTGGATTAGTGAAACGTAACTTATAGGGATTATTTCTAAATTGACTATCTTTAACTAATAAATTAATGACATCAAATCTAAATCCCTTTACCCCAAGATCAAGCCAGAACTTCAACACATCAAACATTGCCTTTTTTACGTAGGGATTGCGCCAATTTAAATCAGGTTGCTGCTTTGTGAACAAATGAAGGTAATACTCTTGTGTAAACCGATCCCATTCCCAGGCTCTTCCACCAAATGCAGCCATCCAGTTATTTGGCACCTTGCCATTTTTGCCTGGATGCCAGATATACCAGTCCCGTTTAGGATTATCTTTTGAAGATCGTGATTCCAAAAACCAGGGATGTAGATGTGATGTATGATTGAAAACCATATCCATGATTATTGCAATCTTTCGCTTATCCGCTTCTTTTACAAGTTTTTTAAAATCGTGAAGGGTGCCAAAGACAGGGTCAATATCACAATAATCACTAACATCATATCCAAAATCATACATTGGGGATCGATAAATGGGCGACAGCCATATTCCATCTATACCAAGGTTTTGTAAATAATCCAGCGATTCAATGATGCCGTTAATATCACCAATGCCGTCATTATTAGAATCATTGAAGCTACGGGGGTAAATCTGATAAATTACCCCGTGCTTCCACCACACCTTTTTCATCGTAACACTCTGGTTTATTCGTAGTCTCTTTCTTTTGACTCTTTAATCGTCTTCTTACTTACAGTTTTTTCCATCTGAGCTTTTACATCATCACCCTTACCAACAGCTTGCAATGCCTTAAAATACGCAGCTGCCGTTTCGTACACTGCCTGGTCTACCCTTTCCTGTATCTTTTTATTAGAGTAATACTCCTGTGCCATTGCTTCTTTAAAAGGCTTGAAAAGTTTCTTCATATTACCACCTTTCATATTATTTGCCAGTGCATACTCCTCCATCTTTTTCCATAAATCCATTGAAATGCCTTTATCAGGATTCTTTTGATATGAAGGTCCTTTCTCCACTGCTACACCATACTCATCAGTATCTATACCCCATATCACATTCTGCCAGGTAGTACCAACATTTGCTTTAAATATTCCGTACTTATAGAATTTACCCACATCTTCTATAGCAGTACCTGTTGTACCATGCTGAGCTATCCCCACTCCCCATGGAGCCATGGCTTTGTAAGTATTGTACGTAAGTTCCAAGTCTATATTTCCACGAACATTTCCATGAGTGGTTCCATTATTTATTGCAATTAAATCGGGGCATTGACCCAACTTTGCAAGTGCCTCAACAAGGGTAACTGCCTCGCTTACTGAAGAATTACCATGAGCACCCCCAATTTCCCCCACTTCGGATTCATACATTAACCCTGCCCTTACTACCTGTTCGCTTAAAAGTGCACTCAACGCAATATTCTGCTCCATTGGCAAAAATGACACATCAATAGAAAAAGATCCATACCCTGCTTCAATAGAAGCCTTAATGAGAGCATCTGCTTTATCAAATGCTTTCCTGCTCAGCTCCTGTACAGTAGTGTGGTCTCTGTGGCAGGTAAATGGAACAGCTTTTTCGCCAACATTTCCCATTCTTTCATTTAAAGTTACTACCAGAGTAATGAAATCTTTAGGTGTTAAACCAGTATATCCTCCTGATAAGTCACTTTCGGATAATGCAAGCTCATATATAACCGGAGCATTTAGTTCCATTGATGCCTTGATAATACCCGGTATAGCTATCTCATGACGAGTATTTACTGCCATTACAACCCAGTGATTCCCTTCTTTCATTGCTGATTGTATAATCGATTTACCATTGACATGCATAACTTTAGAATCAGGAAATGCTTTCTTAAAATTTTCAGGTCGTAAATCTAATATACTCATTCCATTCCTCCTTTTATTTGCCATTTCATATAGATATTTTATTCAATATAAATTTATAGTAACAATTGCAAGAAAATTTTATTTATTTATTGCACAAAATACCAAATAATTAAATTATGGAAGAATATTTAAAAATGACAAAAAAAGGATAATAA
>JAOAIH010000034.1 GCA_026414805.1 Spirochaetota bacterium
CATCAGGAGCAGTTTTTGGACTACTTCTTGCATTTGGTATATTGTTTCCTGATGTTGAAGTACTACTCTTTTTTATAATACCTGTAAAAGCACGGACGCTAGTTATATTATATGGGGGGTTAGAACTGTTTTTGGAATTATCTGGTGGATTTGATTCCATCTCACACATAGGGCATTTGGGGGGGTTAGCAACTGGCATTGTCTATTTTATTATAACTCGAAAACATGCCATACGGTATAAAACGCGAGGATTTGTTGCTATTCAGAAAAAGAAGGAAACCATTCCAACTCATCCTATAATTGACAGAAAGGAGGTTGAATTACAAAAAACTATCGTACAAAAAATACGAACACTTGGCGAATCAGCATTAACGGATGATGAAGTCCAATACATACGCTATAAAGAAATAATGGTTGAAGTAAATGATGTACAATGTGACAAGGATATTTTTGATTATGTTAGTTGTGAAAATTGCAGTGACAGAGATGCCTGCTTTATTAAAATTGTTAAGAAATTGCTGAATCAATAATTGGTTTACAAAATGATGATGGTACAATAAAATTAATCTTTACAGCAGGATTGTAGTAATATAAGTATGTTATATTAACTGGCTAAAATTTGTACATTAGGTGCCTCAAAAGTAGTTTTTGTAAGATAGAAATGTTATCAGTGCTTTGATAACAATTTAATAAAATTATTTTGAAGGGAGAATAACAATGGCAAAACGTGTATATCTTTTTGGTGGTAATGTTACCGAGGGATCTGCTGATATGAAGAACCTTTTAGGAGGGAAGGGTGCAAATCTGGCAGAAATGGCACGTATTGGCATTCCGGTTCCTGCAGGGTTCACTATTACTACAGAAGTATGTAACGAATATTATAAAAACAATCAGAAAATGCCAGACGGGTTGAAAGAAGAAGTTTTAGAAGCATTGAAAAAAGTAGAAGAGATAATGGATGCTAAGTTTGGTGATCCATCAAATCCGCTATTATTGTCAGTCAGGTCGGGTGCACGTGCATCAATGCCGGGGATGATGGATACTATTCTTAATCTAGGAATAAATGAAGATGTTGTTAAGGGCCTTGTGGCCAAAACAGGGAACGAACGGTTTGCATGGGATTCATATCGCCGTTTTGTTCAGATGTATGGAGATGTTGTACTTGGGTTGAAACCTGAAAGCAAGGATGAACATGACCCATTTGAAGTAATTATGGATGAGCTTAAAGAAAAAAGGAAGGTTAAAAATGACCTGGAACTTACAGTTGATGACCTAAAAGAGCTTGTTGCCAGGTTTAAGAAAATTATAAAAGATAAGCTCAATGTATCATTCCCTGATGATCCATACGAACAATTATGGGGTGCTATTGGGGCAGTGTTTAGATCATGGAATAACGAGCGGGCAAAACTATATAGAAAGATGAATAATATTGATGATAGCTGGGGTACTGCAGTCAACGTTCAGGCAATGGTGTTTGGGAATATGGGCAATGACTGNGCAACAGGTGTTGCTTTTACCAGAGACCCAGCCACTGGTGCTAAGGAATTTTTTGGCGAGTTTCTTATCAATGCGCAGGGTGAGGATGTTGTTGCTGGAATAAGGACCCCACAGCAAATAACTCTTGAAGGCTCTCGCCGATGGGCCAGGGAAAATGGCATATCTGAAGAAGAACGCAAGCAGAAGTACCCCTCATTAGAAGAATATATGCCCGAAGCATATAAGCAATTGGTTGATGTTTACAAGACTTTAGAAAAACACTACCGCGATATGCAAGATATAGAATTTACTATTCAAAATAAAAAGTTATGGATGCTTCAGACACGAAATGGCAAGCGAACGGCACATGCAGCAATAAATATTGCTGTGGATATGGTTGAAGAAGGGCTGATAACAAAAGAAGAAGCTGTGCTCAGAGTGGATCCCCAATCCCTTGATCAGCTGCTTCACCCAACCTTTGATCCCAAAGCTCAACGAAAGGTTATTGCAAAAGGTCTTCCAGCTTCACCAGGTGCTGCAACTGGAAAGATTGTTTTCAATGCCGATGATGCACATGAGTGGAAAGAACGTGGTGAGAAAGTTATTTTGGTAAGAATTGAGACTTCACCTGAGGACTTAAAAGGGATGACCGCGGCTGAAGGTATACTTACTGCACGTGGAGGTATGACATCGCATGCTGCTGTTGTAGCTAGAGGTATGGGTAAATGCTGTGTATCAGGGTGTGGTGCGCTAGAAATAGATTATGCTAGGCGAAAGATGAAGATTAATGATATCGTTTTGAAGGAAGGCGATTATATCTCGATTGATGGTTCCACTGGTGAAGTAATGCTAGGTAAAGTTCCAACAATTGAACCTGAAGTAACAGGAAAGTTTGGGACGATAATGCAATGGGCTGACGAAATAAGAAAACTTAAAGTAAGAACAAATGCTGATACACCGCATGATGCTAAGGTGGCTAGAAACTTTGGCGCAGAAGGCATTGGACTTTGTAGAACAGAGCACATGTTCTTTGAAGGCGACAGAATCAAGGCTGTAAGGGAAATGATACTGGCAGATAGTTATGAGGGAAGAAAGAAAGCTCTTGATAAATTGCTTCCCATGCAGCGTGAAGATTTCTATGGCATATTCAAGGCAATGGAAGGATTTGGAGTAACTATCAGGCTACTGGACCCACCATTACATGAGTTTTTGCCGAATGACCTTGAATCTCAGAAGGAGATGGCAAAGGAACTCAAAGTTAGTGTAGAAGAAGTAAAGGCAAAGGTTGAAGAGCTTCATGAATTTAATCCGATGTTAGGGCACAGAGGTTGTCGTTTGGGTATCACATATCCTGAAATTACTGAGATGCAAGCGCGTGCAATATTTGAAGCAGCCTGCCAGCTGGTAAAAGAAGGAGTTGATGTAAAACCTGAAGTCATGGTTCCATTAGTTGGCCATGTGAAAGAGCTCATAATGCAAAAAGAAATAATAGTAAAGACTGCTGAAGCTGTAATGAAAGAGATGGGTGTGAAGGTTGAGTACATGGTAGGTACCATGATCGAGGTTCCAAGGGCAGCACTAACAGCCGATGAAATAGCAAAAGTTGCAGAGTTCTTCTCATTTGGTACAAATGACCTTACACAAATGACATTTGGGTTTAGCCGAGATGATGCAGGGAAATTCCTGAAAGAATATGTTGATAAGAAGATTTTGCCTAATGATCCATTCAGAATTCTTGACAGGGATGGGGTAGGGCAGCTTATTAAAATGGCCTATGAAAAAGGGCGTTCTGTTAACCCAAAACTAAAATTAGGCATTTGTGGTGAGCATGGTGGTGAGCCTAGCTCAGTAGAGTTCTGTCATATAGTTGGGCTTGATTATGTGAGCTGCTCTCCATTTAGGGTGCCTATTGCCCGGTTGGCAGCTGCACAGGCAGCAATAAGGTTCCCTAAATAGCATAGTTATATTCAATTGGGTGGTCATCTAGTGGCCACCCAAATAATAATTTTTCAAGAGGGATAAAAGTGAAAATTAGATTATTGTGCATTCTTTTCATTATAATAATCCCTACTGTATTACTTGCAGACTACAACAAAGCTTTGAAATTGTTTGAGCAAGGGAAATATGATGAAGCTTTAACGGAGATAGCTTTAGCTCTAGATGTGGCAAAGGATTTTGAGCCCAATTCGCCAAATTATAATCTTCGTTATTTGGCTGCTCATATTCATGCAAAAAAAGGCAATTATGAATCTGCTCTTACACATTTAAAACGATGTTCGGAAATCCAAAAAGACAGTGTTGATCCACTCATTGATATTGCATTTATATATATAGACCAAAAGCGGTATGCTGATGCAATGGCGTGGGCACGTAAAGCATTGCAGGTAAAACAAACACCAATAGCATATTACATATTAGGAATATCATATTCAGGCATAGGGTCTTTATGGCAAGCAAAGGAGTATCTGGAAAAAGCTATCTCACTTGATCCGGAAATGTACTATGCATATAATGAATTAGGTAATGTCCTGATGTTTTTGAACAGGATTACACAGGCACAGACAGCATATTCGGCTGCGTATGCGCTGGCTCCTTCATCAGCTTTTGTATGCAATAATTTAGCCATGAGCTATCTACAGGCAGGGGATGTGAAAAAAGCTGCTGAAATCATAGAGAAAGCACGGAAGCTTGCTCCTGATAATCCTGTAATTGTTGAAAATTATAACCGCATTTTTAGTTTGAAAAAATAAATACCAACAGTTTTTGTGAAAATTAACTCCAAATATTTAAATGGCGATGTTGTTCAATGGTTAGTTGAGGATGAACTTTCTTTTCATTTTTTACAGAGATGCATTCCAGTAATTAAATTTGATTTTAAAAAAGATACTAACTCCATAATACACTTCCACCGTCTATACTCATTACACAAAAAAGCGTATCAATTTTTTGATTCTCCTGGGGTTGGGATAATGTGGATTTTTTCCTCATTGGTAGAATGTGGACTGGATGTTAGGGATAACAAACTCTATTCAATGATTAAAGATATCCTTAGATTTCAGCAAGATGATGGAGGCTTTACATTAAACTGGAAACCTTTCTGTTCAACAGGATGTATCACTGGTCAGTTAGTGTGTAGTTTACTAGAAAGCAGGTATCAGGGGAAAGAGCTGGAAAAAGGTATCGCCTGGATTTTAGATCATCAAAGATATGATGGCGGCTGGCTTCATTGTCCAATAGGTTCATTTAGTGATTCACTGAAATATTTATTTTTCAAACGTACTGGGCAAGGAATTCGATTAGAGCACACAGATGTACCAAGTTGTGCTCTTGCAACCGTCATGTGTGTAAAAGCGTTAATGAAGATGGGCAGCGATAATGCCAATGATAGAATAAAAAGAGCTATCGCCTATTTATTGAATAATAATGCAATATTGAAAGAAACAGGGTGCAGATGCAGAGTAGCATATAATCACGAATTGCTGGGGTATCCGTTTTATTTAGACTATGATAGTATTGATGCAATTCATTTGTCGCTTCTTTTGGGCAAAAAGGTTGAGTCTTTACGAATACAGCTATTTAATCAGTGTATAAAAAAGCAATTTGAGGATGGGAGATTCCCGTTAGAACATAGAAGAAGAGGCTGTCTGCATGATTTTCTGCAGTTGCCTGTTAAAGAAGGGAAACATGATAAGTTAACGACAATTCGTGTGTTATCCATGTTGTTCAATACTGGCAATGCTTCTTTAGAATAGGTAATTATATATAATTCTTTATGTATTGAATATGAGTATACTATGAATTGTACCATAAAGCAGATTGATAAGAATTCCATTGGGATAATAAAACCATTGTGGGAAAAATTAAATCAGATTCATTTGAATGAGTCCCCTTATTTCAAGGAACATTATAAAAATTTCACATTTGATAAACGATGCAGCAAATTTTTTACCTTTGATGAAAATGATATAAGAATAGAAGTCGTATTTGATGATGCTCAACCTGTTGGATATTGTATAGGAACTATTGAGGGTACAAAAGGTGAAATTGATTCTGTTTTTGTAGAGGAGAGTTACAGAAATAAAAAATTTGGAACGAAATTAATAGAAAACTGTGTTGAGTGGTTACAGAAAAGTGGTTGTGTAACTATAGGAGTTAATGTTGCTGAAGGACATGAGTCAGTGGTAGCATTTTATATGAAATTTGGATTTTATCCGCGTTTGCGATATTTGCAATACAAAAAAAGGTCTTAATTATAAAACGCGTACCCGGCTGAAACACAGAGAAGTAAAGAATCTATAATTGCATTTTTTTTATTGTAAAATATCTGGCTGGTTTGTGGATTTACAGCATTTGGGGTTGATGAAAATACAACATTGTTGCGAATCCACTCGCCACCAATTTGTACAACTAGGCCACCGCTGAAAAATATGCTGAGCATGACATCAACACCGTAGGTAATACTTGAATATTGCTGAGTTGGTGGTGGTGTATATCCATCAATAAGAATTTGTGCAATAGGTGTTGGGTGATATGTTGCAAATGCATATCCAATCACAGGTGATACGGCAATGTCCCAGGGTCTTCTGTTTGTTACATGAAATGATGGGCCAAAATATACGGAATAATCACTATAGAGTGTTTTTTTCCATGATTGGTAGTCAGAGCCAAAATTTGTATTCTGTACTATGATAGTACGTCGTATTTTGGACCGTATACCAACATAATCTATAGGCATATATTCAGCATTGATTGATAGCCCAAATGATAAATGGGATACATAAATGAGTTTAGTAATTTCATTTTCAAAAGTATAGGTTGATGTCCTAGTAAATTTTTCTTCTGCCGAAATTAAATCGCCATAGGGGACACCTATGGAAACAGAGCCAGTAAGTAGTATCTGATCTTTGTGCACCCCTTCAGGAGGTTTGTCCAGTTCATCAAATTCTGATGAATAAGAAATTGAAGAAATTGCAATAGTAATTATCAAACATACTAGTTGAATAAGAGTGTTAAAGTTCCATTTCATTTTCTTGTGTCATCTTGTATAATTTGTAATATTTGTTTTACTACCTGTTTTGCAATGTCATCATATTGAGAACTTTCAATTAAGATGTCGTTGAGATCCCATATGAGAGTGAGCCCACAGCAGAATTTTGCCCTATAGCGCCAGTCCCATGCTCTACCTGGTTCTTTACGGACAGTTAATAATATCTCGCCATTTTCTGTGTTTATAGCTTTTAGCGTGAATGTATCAATACAGTTGGGTTCGTACCTGTTATTTCTATACGCCTGTAATGCAGAGCCGCGGCCTATTATAATAACATCGGCACCTAACAATTTACCAATTTTTAAAGCCTGTTTATCATCCATCAAACCTGATGCAGAAAGCGGCTGTTCCTGTAAAATTTTTTGTATGGCTTCACGTTCAATTGTGGTAACTTTTCCACTTTTAAAAAATTGATGTGAGATAGCATCGGCAAATTCATCGCCCCATCCAGCACCTTTTATATCAAATGGAAAAACTGCAACCCGCTTCATTCTTTTTTGTATTACCTGTTTATTTGTATATGCGATGTCGATAGTTGAGCAGGCAAATATGGAAACTGAAATAAGAACAACAGAAAAAAACCGTAAAAATTTCATACGCGTAACCTTTAATATTTATTCAGTTGTATCTATTGTATAGTACCATTATATGCTATGTTTTGACAAATATTATTTTTGAATATGAAATTATTTTTATTGCAAATAGTATTTGAAATATAAAAGGCATGTATTAGTGTGAGGAAAATAAGCTTTTTTTAATGGAGTTTATTGGATGAACAAAAAGAAGAAAATTAATATTCTAATTATAAATTATGAATTCCCTCCACTGGGGGGTGGAGGAGGGGTTGCTACGTATGATCTTGCTCTGGAATGGGTGAAAAAGGCAAATGTGCATGTTGTCACTTCATCCTTTAAAGGGCTGCCACTGTATGAAAATGTAAATGGCATTCATGTTCACAGGGTTAAGATTTTATTCAGAAAATCCAGGGATGCTGCAACTTTTATTTCAATGTTTAGCTACTTGCCTGCAGGTTTTATAAAGGCGCTATCGCTTGCCCTTAAATATAAATTTGATGTTATCAATACTCATTTTGTTGTGCCATCCGGCCCGTTAGGGTATGCTATTGCAAAATTGTTTGGCATTCCTAATGTGTTATCACTGCATGGCGGAGATATTTATGATCCAAGTAAAAAGCTGTCGCCACACCGTAATCGTTTCTTCAAGGCTGTGGTACGTTTTCTCCTTAACAGGGCTGATGTAATTGTGGCACAGTCATCAAATACCCGCAATAACGCAATAGAATATTATGCTCCAAAGAAAGATATAGAGATCATTCCCTTAGCATTTCACCCGCCAGTGCTGCCAAAAACTTCAAGAAAAAAACTGGGACTAAGTGAAAAAGATTTTATCTGTATAACCATTGGAAGATTAATAAAACGCAAATCTATTGATGTACTTTTACGGGCGATAGCTCATATCAATAAACCTTCAGTCAAACTTCTTATAATGGGTGATGGCCCTGAGCGAGAATACCTTGAGTCGCTGGTGAAAGATCTGTCATTACAGAGCAGGGTAACATTTCTGGGATTTGTTGCTGATGAGGAAAAATTTGCCTATCTTTCACAATCTGATCTTTTTGTTCTTACCTCAATGCATGAAGGGTTTGGCATTGTATTTATGGAGGCAATGTTTTGCGGTTTGCCAATTGTGACAACCAATCATGGAGGGCAGGTGGATTTTCTTACTCATAGAGAAAATGCGTTATTAATTGATGTTGGTGATGATAGAGGTTGTGCGGAAAGCATCATGAAATTTTACAACGATAAAAGGCTGTATAAACGCTGTTCTGAGAATAATAAAAAAAAGATTGCAACCTTTTATGCCGAAAATGTAGCAGAACAGTATATGAATATTTTTTTAGAATTAGTTACCAAAAAATGAAAATTAAAACAGCACTAATTACTCAGAATAAGGAATTGGTACTGGAAGTACGGTTGCTCCAGATTCTGGATGTAAGTGTTCATGGCACTATAAATACTCTCAAGGATGAAGGTTTTGATATAGTATTATTTGACACCGAACAGATCGATATAAGTGATGCACAGTTTTATCTTTCAAAATTGCGGAAACGTTTCCAGAGGCTTCCAGTCATTCTCATTGTGCGTGTAGGATACCTTGAATCAATAAATAGAGACTGGTTTTTTGATGATTTTATTGTGTTCCCATTCAGAAAAGGAGAATTGAAAGCACGGATTGACCGTTTAATTGGTGCTGAGATTGAATTAAAAGAATCTGTAATTAAAGTTGGCAATATAGTCATTGAACCGGAAAAGTATTCAGTTACTGTTAACAATGAGAAGGTTGTATTAACATATAAGGAATTTGAATTACTCAAATTGTTAATGGAAAATAAGGGTATTGTATTCACTCGGCAGGAATTGCTGTCGCAGATATGGGGTGTGGAGTATATAGGTGGAACTCGTACAGTGGATGTCCATATACGCAGGCTTAGGATAAAATTGGGTGATGAATTCAATAATATTATAGAAACAATACGTAATGTAGGGTATAAGTGCAAGGAATAAATATAGAAATATGCTTGCCAATATATAAATTGCTTAATTAATGTGAAAAACAAATGTTTATTATCACTGTAATCAGGATTGAATGGAGTAGTCATGAATCAGGTTAAAAAGATTGAAAAAGTATTGGAAGCAGCATTGCATGAAGACCTTACACCATACTTTGCTCTGGTTAAAGCAATGAGAAAGCATTTACCGTTATTTGGATCAACAAAACGAATCACTGCTGCTTTACTGAAGGAATATATTGGTGATATATCAAAGTTAGATATGTCAGAAGTTGCAGCTTTAAATTTTACAAAATCTGAGGGTACCATTGTTTTTGAAGATGTAAAGGATGGGAAAGCTCGAATTTTTATTAACATAGGCAAAAATCACAAAATAACACCAGGTGACCTTATAAGAGAGATATCAAAACGTTCAGGTATTGATGGAAAGCTTGTTGGGAAGATTGATATACATTCAACATATTCATTTATTGAAATCCCAGAGCAATATGCAGAATTGGTTTTGCTGTCTCTGGATAAAGCGCGTATAAAGGGTGTGCCTATTGTTGTTGAACCGGCTAAAAAGAAAAAGAAATCTTAAAATGTTGATGGATAAACAGTGCCCCATTTGTAAATCTACAATATTTAAAAAAATTTCTGATACTTTATTATTATGTAAGGCATGCAGCGTAGTCTATAACACAGGCTATACATCGGCACAGTATTCCACTGATTACTTCATGAAGGAATATACAGAACAATACGGCAAAACCTATGAGGACGATTATGAGTCAATATACACTGCTGCCCTTTTTAGATTAAAGTTGATCAAGAAATTTCTTGGGAAAGATCTTTCACAAAAAAGCCTGCTTGATATTGGTTGTGCACTGGGATTTTTTTGTAAAGCAGCACAGGACATTGGTTTTGGTATTGTTGAAGGTTTGGAAATCTCACACTATGCTGCTTCATACTGTAAAAGTAAATTTGATATTCCAGTTCATGTTACTGGATTTGAACAGTTTACATCTAAGAGAAAATATGATGTAATAACAGCTTGGTTTGTTATAGAACATTTTGTAGATCCTTATGCCAGGTTGTTACAAATATATAACATGCTGGAAGATAAAGGCATTTTTGCCTGTTCTCTGCCATCATACTTTGGGCCGCTATTCTATCGTCATAGAGAACAATGGATTCTCTCTCATCCACAGGATCACAGGATTGATGTGGCGCCATGGAGTGTTAAAAAAATTCTGAAAAATATTGGTTTTTTTTATGTTAGGTGTTTTCCCTCTGGATACCATCCAGAACGTTGTGGAGCTATCGCACAAAAATATAAAAATTTGTATGTTAAACTGTCTAATTATCTTTGTTTTTCTGATACTATACTTGTGATAGCAGTAAAATCCCTGTAATAAATTCTTGACACAAAATGCAATACGTTTAGAATAGCATTTTTGTTGTGTATTGTATAAAAGTTGTGCTATTGTAAAAAATACATGTAACTTATATAGAGTAAACAATATCAGTTATCATAATCATAACGATTTTAATTGCAACATTGAACTATTATTAAAATGAGGTGGGATGATGAAAAGGACATTTCAGCCAAGTGTAATCAAACGATTACGAACTCATGGATTCAGGGCACGGATGAGCACTAAAGCAGGCCAGGAAGTATTGCGTAGAAGACGCCAAAAGGGTAGATACAAATTGACCGTTTCTGATGAAAAACGTAATTCCAAGTAATACCATGTAATATCATTATTCCGTGAAAAGGAGATATTCATTAAAGGGGCTGAAGAGATTTAGGGAAGTCATTGCTAATGGCACAAGGTTATATTATAAAGGAATTAGGATGATAGTATATAAACAACCACTACTGGCTGGAAGTGAATTAAATAGTAAAGTGCATTCCCATTTTGCCATAGTGGTTAACAGAAATTATGGAAATGCAGTTGAACGGAACAAAGTAAAAAGGAAAATTCGCTCAATAGTGGTAACTCTTATGCCCCGCATACGACAGGGTTTTGCTGTAATTATATTTCCGGATGCCACCTGCAAGTCTAAGGGATTTAATAATCTTTTAGAATCAGTTACACACTTATTACTGAAATCAGGAGTGCTGAAACAGTGAAGATAAATATTGTTACCATACCGGTACTATTGATAAAACTATATAGACTTGTTATTTCACCGGTATTGCCAAATGCATGCAGGTTTTATCCAACATGTTCACACTATGCCATTGAAGCATTGACCAGGCATGGGCTTGTCAAAGGTGGTTTTTTGTCAATCAAAAGAATCCTTCGCTGCCATCCATTTTGTGATGGTGGTTATGACCCTGTCCCTTGATTATTGTTTTGTGTAGCAATACAATAATTCTTCCTGTTATCTCCTTTCCACTGATAATGATAGGTATCTATTTAAGTATATTGCTATGCCTTACTAATAATTTAAAAAGAGGTTGTCATGGAAAAAAGGGCTTTACTAGCTATAGTGTTATCATTGGGAGTATGGATACTATGGTTTTATTTATTTCCTCCGCAGGAAAAAACACCACCTGTTGCAGAAAAAACTGTTGAAACAGCGCAAACTGAAGAAGGTAAAAAAACAGAAATTTCTGTTATTAGCAAAATGCAGAACTCCTCTACTAAGAAAGAAGAAGTTACCATTAATGCAAAATATTATACAGCGGTTCTCAGTAATGAAGATGCCCAGTGTATTTCCTTTGTCGATAAAGTTAGAAATATTGAATTAATTGTAAAAAAATCAAAATACATGGCAAAGGGTGTATTTGATTTTCCAGTACATTTTTCAGCATCTGAATTTTTGCATGCAAAGGATCAGTCGCCTGTATTATGGAAAATGCAAAAAGATGCTTCATCGGTGAACTTTTCTACAATTGCTGTGATACAGAATAATCCGCTAGAAATTTCAAAACAATTCAAATATAACGAAACAGGTCAGTATTTTATCGTCACATATTCTATCACCAATAAAGGAAGAAGTGAATTTGCCTTCCCTGAAGGTGGTGTAATATTTTCCCCATCTGATTTTTTAGGTCCTGCGATGGATTTTGATAATTCATATAATGAATTGCACAGCATTTATTACATCAACGATAGTTTTGAAAAAGCACGTAAGGGAGGTGGATTTTTCTCTACACCTGAAGATCTCAAACGGGAAAGCGGTGTTGTAAAATGGGTAGGAGTAATGAGCAGGTACTATCTGTTAATAATGATACCCCAGAATTTTGCTGGATCAGGTGTAGTCTATGATAACAGGGAGCATTCAGGATTCAGGACAGGTATTGTGGTACCGGAAAAACCATTAAAACCCGGGCAAACAATAACGCATGAATTTAAGGTATATGTGGGACCAAAAAATAAGGAGAAATTGCTGGCAGTTGATAAATCAATTGGTGATGCTGCGGATGTAAGTAAATGGATTGAGCCCATCAGAGACTTTATGATGTGGTGTTTGCTAGAAATAAACAAGCTTGTTGGGAATTTAGGCTGGTCACTTGTTATATTTTCAATAATTACCAAGATAATGTTTTTACCGTTAACACAGCGTTCAACTGAATCTATGAAAAAGATGCAGGAATTAAATCCTGTTATTCAGGAGTTACGTGAAAAATATAAGGATAAACCTGATGTTTTGAATAAGAAGATAATGGAAGTGTATAAAAAAAATAAAGTTAATCCTATGGGGGGATGTTTGCCGCTGCTATTGCAGATGCCATTCTTTTTTGCCCTGTACAGTGCTCTGGTTAATTCAGTAGATTTATGGCAGGCACCATTTATACTGTGGATTAAGGACCTATCTTTGCCTGATACAATTTACAGAATAGGTGGATTTAACATAAATATTTTGCCTCTGGTGATGACGGGTACTACATATTTACAGCAAAAAATGTCAACAGGGGAGACTACACAGCAGCAAAAGATGTTAATGTTAATGCCATTGATATTTATTGTTATCTTCTGGAACATGCCTTCTGGTTTGGTATTATACTGGACGATGCAAAATATATTGCAGATTGCTCATCAGATGATCATCAATAAAATAGGGAAAAAATAGATATAGATTGTGAAAAATTTTAAGTGAAAAAAGAGTATACTATACGTACATTAATGTAAGGAGGTATCAAAGGCTCAACGCGTGGCCATCTAAAAGAGATATGAATATTTTACACTTCACCTTTAATCCATTACTTAAGTTAAGGATTGGAGGTGAGATTGAAAAACAATTCTATTCACAGAGGAGGTAAATATATTTAAAAATATCAGAACTATTTTTATCAAAGTTTTGTAGGAGGCGTGAACATGAAGGTGTTAGATATTGAAGGGAAAACTGTTGAAGAAGCAACGAAGAAAGCCTTATCATTGTTAAAAATTAATGATATGAACAAAATCAATATTGAAGTGCTGGATGAAGGCAAAAGTGGTATCTTTGGTTTTGGCATATCACGCCCTGCTAAAATACGAGTATATTACCAACAGGAAAATGATATTGGCGAAAAGGCTAAAGAAATTATTGAAAAGATTTTATTATTGATGGAAGTGGAAGCAAGGGTTAAGGATTATAAAGAAAGTGAAAACAAAGTATATGTTGAGTTAGAAAGCCCAAGTTCAGGACTTGTTATTGGTAAAAAAGGTAAAACTTTGGAAGCATTACAGTTTATGGTTAATCTGCTGGTAAATAAGATGACTAATTCAGAAAAAAAGATAATTTTGGATATAGAATCCTACAGGGCAAAAAGAGAAAAAGCATTGCGCAAATTATCAAAGGAAATAGCATTAAAAGTTGCAAGAACTGGCAAGCCATGGACGTTAGAGCCCATGAATCCATTTGAACGCCGTCTAATACATCTGACTTTGCAAAATGATTCTAAAGTTACTACTAAAAGCGAGGGACAAGGTATTTATAGAAAGGTAAAAATAATGCCCGTAGAAAAAAGGTAATGCAGATGGACGATACAATATGTGCTCCGGCAACACCGCCAGTACATTCTCCAATAGCGATAATACGGATAAGCGGCCCTGATTCATTACGGGTCGCTTCTTCTATTTTTACGGCTAAAAAACAAACACGTACATTTATACCACGGTATGCATATTATGGTTTTGTTCATGATGATAGTGAAGAAATAGATGATTGCATCGTAATTTATTATAATCAACCACACAGTTATACTGGTGAGGATATGGTGGAAATATTCTGCCATGGCAATCCTATTATAGTAAATAAAATTATTGATTGCATTATTGCAAAAAATGTACGTATGGCCCAACCAGGTGAATTTACTAAAAGAGCTTTTTTAAATGGGAAAATGGACCTGACTGAAGCGGAAGCAATAAATCATATTATTGCCGCACGCAGTGAATGGGAGATAGCCACAGCTATCCAGCAACGCCATGGTTCGCTGAAACATGCAATTGATGAAATAAAGCAGCATATAATTGAATTGAAAGCTGATATTGAATGTGCAATAGACTTTGTGGATGAGGATATTGAGATTATCTCGTACGACACTGCGCAGGAAAGAGTTAAGTTGATTATTAGTAAAATAGATGACATTCTTAACAGATGTAGAATTGGTCAGCATCTATCGCATGGTATAGATATAGCATTAGTAGGCAAACCCAATGCAGGTAAGTCCAGCTTTTTAAACTGCTTACTCAATCACGAACGGGCTATTGTTTCTGATACGCCTGGGACAACACGCGATGTGATCAGAGAGTCTGTTTCAATAAAAGGGATACAATGCAATTTGCTGGATACAGCTGGTATACATCAGCATGCAGGGGGCATTGAGCTATTGGGTGTGCAACGAAGCCACAAGCTCATTGAGGAGGCATCATTAATTATTTTTATTACTGATGCAGTGGCTGGTTTTACCTCAGATGATGAATACATACTGCAACTAATTGGCAACAGACCGTTTATACCGGTTATAAATAAAGCAGATATTGCATCACAAGAGTCAATCGCATTAATTCAAAAATCCTTTGAACAAAAAGGAGTTGTATTTTCAGCAAAAACAGGATATGGCATTCCTGAGCTGGAAGAGGCAGTATATAATTTTATCTCATCACGTTATGTTGAGTACAAAAATTCATTTATTGCCGATATCCGCATAATGCAGTTGCTGGAACAGTCTGTTGCATATGCAAAAGAAGCATTGAAACAGCTTGAGACACATAGCCCATATGAAATTGTTGCTTCGGCGCTACAAAATGTTATTGAAGCAATTGGTGCAGTCACTGGCGAAATAACCGTTGATGATGTTCTTAATTCAATTTTTTCACGTTTTTGCATCGGCAAATGATACTACAGTATTGTAATAAAATATTAATCATTATAGTACCAATAATAGTTTTGGCGATAGCTCCTGTAAATGCCATTGCTACAGTCAGTGATGAAACAAAGCGTATTTATTGCAATGGCAATTCATTAGAATTAATTGAACAGTATAAAAAAGAAATATTTTTACAAAAAGCGCAACCAAGTTTAATTTTAGCAGATTTAAACCATATACTACAAATAAACGGAATTGATGCAACAATAGTTCTGCTTAAAGAATTGCTCAAAAGCACTACCACTGAAGCTGAAAAAGAATATGTACAGGATATGGTACATTTATTTGAGGAATTGTACCTTAGAGATTTTTCAAAAGGGACTCATCGCTGGAACATATATGATAATATCAAAGAAAAAATGCCTAAAAGCATTACAACTCTTCAATATCAAAATAATACAGTTTTTCTATCAGGAAGAAATACAATCAGTGTCACCCAGTCTATTGGGGGTTTCATCCCTTTGCAGCAATATACACAGGATAGTAAGGCAATAGGCCTTTGCAGCGGTTCTTTCAAAACTAGTGGTCCATTTACACTTTTTATTTATTCAAATATGGATTATGTATGCTATATAAATGGAAAAAAGGTATGTGTGAATGCTTTATCGGATAAAAAGCGGTTAATCAGAATGGTGCATATTGTGCCTGATGAGGGCTTTACTATTGCAGTTTATTACAAACCAGTTGAGGACATGTTCTTAAAAATAAATTTTAGGCATGATAATTACGAAAATCTTAATTTACCTAATGCAGAGAAGCAATATTTTCATGATATACAATGGTATGAACTTCAGTATGAATATGAAACTCAATTGATAACACAACATAGCATTCAACGTTCGGCCCATACAGCCTTACAACTTGCACTATTTTATGAATCGCTCAACAGCATAGAAGCATTAAAATATTATAAAGAAGTTTTAGAACTACAGGATGAATTTATAATTTGCAAATTTTTATCATTGTTGTTAGAAAAAAATGATATTCCTGGCTCCAAATTGATAGTACGTGATATTTTGAAAAATATAAAATGTTCTTCTGTGTTGTTGCGATATTTTTCTGATTACCTGTTAAATAAAAAACCTGTTAATGTTACATCAATACATTACCTTCCATTATTAATTCATGTGCTGGAAATAAATAAAGATGAACTTAGCAATAACAAAATAGACTATGATGTGTTGCTTGATCACTACCCGTATAGCAATGACCTTCGTTATATAATTGCTTACATTATTTCACAGTACAACGTTACAAAAGCTATTGAAATATTAGGCACAATACCACAACTCAATGATAAGGAAATGACTTTATTGTTAGACTTATATGAGCAGACACAGCAATTTGACCTGATAGTTTCAAAGATTGAATCCAACCAAAATAACAGATATTTTGGTGTGTATATTAATGCCCTCATAGCTTTACAACGGTACAATGATGCTAAAAGTGCATTGTTTAAAAAAATTGCACAGGGTTTTGATGCCCAGGCATATGCATGGTTAGCAACAATAGCCGACCTTGAAGAATCTGATGGGAGTATGTATCGCCAGAAACATGAGATTGTAGTTTCACAGATACCATGGCATGCTGACTATATGAGATATGCTTTTGATGATTATGTCAAAAAAGTGGTTTTTTCAAGGCTTGCATATGAAACTATCCGCCAAAAAAAATTTGGATTTGTGTATTCCTGTTATGCATTGCGGTTTGTTGATAATAACATATATTGTTATCTTTATGATATATATATGATTCATGGTATTTCAGAGATAAATAAATATGCATTTAGTAGGGAAACAAAAGTAACGTCATGCACCATTTATGGTGTTAATGACAATGGGGAAATAGAGAAAAAGGAAATCAGTTATAAAAATAATCAACTTCAGAAAAATATTAAGGATTATTTACAAATATTCATGTATAAGCCTGTTATGGTAGAAGTATCATTTAGTCTGAGCAAAAGTATACCCATAATGCATATTCAACAAAACTATACCCTCTCACCATTTGACATGGATATTATTGCTATGGGTTCTAGTGCAAATATACATGTGGTAGCAATGGTGCAAGGGAGTGTTAATAAACATAATAATATATACCATATTGGATTTGATTGCAATGAGCTATCGCCACATAAAGAAAGAGATTTTTTTATAATGGCACTTTCTCATCAAAATTTAATTGAATGGATAAATGAACAGCAAGTGTTTTTTAAAAAAGCAGATTATCTAATTAGCCCTTTACAACTGAACACTAAAAAAATTGAAGATTGTGTAACAGAAGTAGCAAATATATTACAATCGTATTCAATAGTAAAAAATCCGTATATAGCTACATCGCTTCTTCAGTTTATGTACACAGGTGAAGGCACACAGCTAGATGCTATGCTTTATGCACAATACATGATGGCAAAAAATGGAATAATGTCGTTTATTGGGGTTGGATGTTCTCATTTGGGTATACACACAAATGATAATGATAAGGAATGGTGTTTTGATACAGTAATGCTTTATATACCAACTTCAGCTGAAAAAGGGATATGGCTTACATGTAACGGCACATACCCCTCTTTAGATGCCATGACTATTGACAATGTGTTTCTTATTGTTGGCGATGAAATTATTAAAAAATCTGTAACAAAGTGAACTATTTTGCTAATTTTTTTGCCAATAATTTTTTCTTTCTTTTAAGTCTGCGTTTTGCTCGTTTGCGTTTAATGCGTGGATTATACTGCTTACTCATAGATTAGATACCCTCCCTGAAGTTATTAGTTAACACAAAAAAAATGATATTGAGTAATGTCAATAGAATTTTTATATTCCTCTGATTTCACAAATGGTTGCAAATGTCTGAACAAATGCGCGGAATGAATGTAATATCTCTGCGGGATAGGGTAGCACCTTTTTTAGTGTTGCGTCAAGAGTGTTATGGTTATGAAATTGCTGCAAATAATAATACAGCACCTTCCCAATGCGTTCTTTAATACTATGGAAATCTTCTAAGGTTACATATCCTGGAACACATGTTGTTCTGAGTTCAAATACGATATTGTATTCTTTTAATAAAGCAATAGATTCTAAAATTAAATCAAACGGCAGTTTAGTTTTGGTTAATGAAGGGTATTTTTCGGGAGATGTTTTAATATCTATGGCAACATAATCCAACAGTTTCCTGGAAGCTAATTTTTGTAGTACTTTTGGTTGGAAACCATTAGTATCAAGTTTAACTTTCAATCCAATTTCTTTTACATTCTCTAAAAAGGGAACAATTCCCTTTCCAAGTGTTGGTTCTCCGCCTGTGAGGACAACACCACCAATCAAATTCTTACGCTTTTGTAACAATTCTAAAACTTCATTGTTTGAATATTGGTTCAGATTACAGTCATTACATGCTAAAGAAGGATTGTGACAATAAAGGCACTGTAAATTGCATCCCCCGGTAAAAAGAACAGTACTTATAACTTGAGGATAATCAATGAGTGAGGTTTTCTGAATACCCCGAATATTCATGTGTAGCTACCTTGAATAATTCATCTTTCATAAACTCTTTTCTTTCATGAAATTCTTCCTGTTTTCCTTTGTTCCACTGGTTAACAGGTCTAAAATATCCCACAACCCTTGAATATACTTCTACAGGTATCTTTTTTTCATGATGTTTTTGCATTATATAACCCCCATGTATAATAGTAACAATGAAATATATATATTACTGCTGAACATGTGCCTCAATCTGCAATGGCTCACTGTTCTCTATTTCGACATCAATGCCAAACATCTCAAGTTCTTCCTTGGTATGTTCGTATGGGCAGAATTTATGATTTCCAGGTATATAGCCATGAACTGGGCATATACTGAAAGTAGGAGTAATGGTAAAATATGGTATATGATAGTTGTAAGCAATTGTCTTCACCAAAAGCTTTACCATTTGCGGATCATCAATTTTTTCGCCAATAAAGCAATGGACTACTGTGCCACCAGTAAATTTGGATTGTAACTGGTCCTGATGGTCAAGCAGATCGAAAATATCTTGTGCATATCCTACTGGTGGATGTATTGAGTTGGTGTAATACGGTTCGCTTTTACCAGATGTGATGATTTCAGGAAATCTGTTTTTATCATGGCGTGCAAACCTATAGCTTACCCCTTCGGCAGGGGTTGCTTCTAAATTGTATAAATTGCCAGTTTCATGCTGGTATTCAGTTATTTTCTGACGCATAAAATCAAGTACCTGAGCGGTAAATTCTTTCCCTTCTTTAGTGGTGATATCCTGTCCTAAAAGATTAAGACATGCTTCATTCATACCAACAAGGCCGATAGTTGAAAAATGATTGACCCAATACTTTTTAAACCGTTTGTATACATCACGTAAATAAAATTTGGTATATGGATAAAGGTTATTAGCTGTAAAGTTTTCAAGTACTTTGCGTTTTATCTCCAGTGAATTTCGAGCAAGATCCATTAAGTGAGATAACCTGTCAAAAAATTCTTCTTTTGAATTTGATAGATAGCCAAGCCGAGGCATATTAATGGTAACAACACCAATGCTCCCAGTTAAAGGGTTTGCACCAAATAGCCCACCACCTCGTTTGCGTAATTCTCGGTTATCAAGCCTGAGTCTGCAACACATGGAACGAGCATCATCAGGGTCCATATCTGAATTAACAAAATTGGCAAAATATGGAATTCCATATTTTGCGGTTATCTCCCAGAGCAAGTTTAAAGAGGGATTATCCCAATCAAAATCTTTTGTAATATTATATGTGGGTATTGGGAAGGTGAAAATTCTGTGTCGAGCATCGCCTTCAAGCATACATTCAGCAAATGCAGTATTAAAAATATCCATTTCATTTTGAAACTGACCATAAGTCTGGTCCATGAATTGTCCACCAATTATAACATGTTCATTTGCAATTGAGTGCGGTACAGTAAGGTCAAGTGTAACATTGGTAAATGGTGTTTGGAATCCTACACGTGTAGGTATGTTCATGTTGAAAATAAATTCTTGGAGACACTGTTTAACACCTGCATAATCAAGGTTATCATAACGAATAAAAGGAGCAAGATAGGTATCAAAGTTGGCAAAAGCCTGGGCACCGGCTGATTCACCCTGCAGAGTATAGAAAAAGTTCACTATCTGCCCCAATGCACTTCTAAAATGCTTTGCAGGTCTACTTTCAACCTTACCGGGTACTCCACCAAAACCGGTGAGTAAAAGATCGCGTAAATCCCATCCTACACAGTAGGCAGAAAGCAATCCTAAATCATGTAAGTGAATATCACAGTTTATATGTGCATCCCTTATTTCGGGAGGATAAATACGTTCAAGCCAGTATTTTGCCGTAACTGCTGAGGCAATATGGTTATTTAACCCCTGTAGAGAGTAGCTCATATTACTGTTTTCATTCACGCGCCAGTCAGAACGGTCAAGGTAATCTTCTATTAGCTGTATTCCTTCATTTAAAAGGCTTTTCCCTTCACGGATTTTACGGTGCTGCTCGCGGTAAAGAATATAGGCTTTGGCAACCTTTGCATGGCCTTTTTCTATAAGCATCTTTTCTACTAAGTCCTGAACATTTTCAACAGTTGGTATATGTTCACCTTTGTAGAGAAGTGCTAATATATCAACAACTGATTCGGCTACTCTTTGGGCAATACTTCTATCGGTACCGCCAACGGCTCGAGCAGCCTTGAATATTGCTTCTGTTATTTTATCTATATTGAAAGGAACTATCCTGCCATCTCGTTTCCTGATAAACTGAGGGCTTGATTTTGTATCCGACATATATAAACTCCGTATAGTTTAAATAATATGAATGGTAATCCCGTAAAATGCTATGCAATGGTTATGGATTGTATGTTATTGATATTTTTACAAAACAATGGCATAGTAAAACAAAAAAGTCAATAACATTTATGTGACATAAAAAAAATAATTTGCTATACGTATGTTACGTATATCTGTATATATTATTTTAGTCAAGAAAAATAGAATTTTGATTTTTTGATTTTTTACCGATAGTATAGTAACATTAATCTGTATCATTTATAAAAGGTACGCTTATGAGAACTAAAAATTTTTTATTAATAGTATATGTTAGTGTCATAATGGCTTTAGGTATTGCCATGGGCATGGTCTATTCAGAAGACAAATCTCTTTTCGCACGTTTGGCGATAGCTCCTGAGGATGTACCACAGGGATTTGTATTTGGTAAGATACCCAATTTTGCAAAAAAGGTGTTTACTGGCAATCCTTGTGTTGTTAACCCTGACGGGATACGCTTTTTAGCATCAAAATTATATCCTGATGGCAATTCTGCGAATATTAAGAGCATGTATGTTGCAATTATGGCTGCTGAAGCAAGGCCATACGGTGATGATCTGGTGTACTATGTGCTTGTTTTTAAAGATAGCAAAGCTGCCACAGTTGAAATAAAAAAACTTCAGGACTATTATCAGTTTAATAAAGATAGGATCGTTCTTATAACTAAGGATACTATAGCTTTATTGCTTTTTGCAGATGATGTTGATAATTATAAATATATTGCTCAGTTAGGTGAAAAGCTACAGGCACGACTTAACTAATACACATTTTTAGTTATGAGCATTTCTTCTAGTTCATCAGCTTTAGCTGCAATGTAAAATAATGATTTCATAAACCGCTGGGGATCGCAATCTTTCAGTAAAAGAGAATTTCTTAAAATCAGTGTATCGTTGAGCAATGCTAAAGCGCCATAGTCAAGAGTACTGTTAAGTTTAAGTGCAAATTTATATAACTCAAACGATTCATTTTTTATGGTTCCTATCACCGAATAATAATTTACAATTCTGTCACCAGATTCATCCTTGTTGAGGGTTATCAGTATCTCCTGAGATCTGTCATTGTCAAATTCAATGGTTGTGGTGTATGCACCTTCTTTTGTTTTATGAAATTTTAACTTAAATTCTGATGCTATCGCTGCTATAAATCCATCAAATAATTCCATACTTCACCTTTTACTGTAAAATATTTTCAGGCCAACAATTGTTTAATATGTTCATACTGTAAAGGCTTGTGAGCATATAAAGCTGTGTCATGATTTTGTTCTATAGCTTTTTTAACAGAATCGATGTCAATGTTTCCTTTATACAAATTGCGATGTATCGTAGTATATAACTGTTGCTGTGAATTTTCAAGAATTTGTGATTGTTTAAAAAGATCATCTTGTAGTGTCTTGATTGCATTTATGTCTTTTTTTACGACAGCATTATTTAATTGATCGATAAGCTTTGATGTTTGCTGCAATGTTTCAGATTGAGGAATATTTGCAACAGAAACGGTACCTGGAGAAAGGCGTGTAAAATAATTATTGATTGCAGCAATCTTTGATACAATTTCACTGTGATCTGTTTGCGGAGAAAATGCTTTTTGAATCAGTTCATAGGATATATTAATTGCCATGGTAACCAGCTGATGGGCTTCACTGATAATTGTGTACGCTGAAATAGCTTTTTGTAATGAAGGGTATGCATGAACACCCTGGGCTGGTTGTTGTGTCTGAATACTGCCTCTTTTTTCAGGTAGATGAAAGCTTGTTTTTACAACCTGGATATCATTTGTTATTCTCATAGTCCCCCCGATCGTTTAAAATAATATAGTATAATTACTATTATGTCAACAAGTATTTCTTTATATTCAATTAACTATCTAATAGTTGATAAAATAAAGTATAAATGTGCTACCAAACCAAAAAATGCCAATCTTTAGGAAGCTAAAATATATTTGAAAAAAATATTAATAGTGAGTAATGAAATCAATATTGAAAAATATGTAATAGTAATGTACTATTGTATTAATTAGGAATATATGTTCGTAAAATTTCAGAATACACAAAATAAAGTTTGGTTTTACACATGATACTGTATTGATACATTAAGGAAAATCATTCATGAAAAAAATAGCATTAATAATCTGTTTTATTTGTGTGATAAGTTATATTTCATGCAAAAAGAATGAAGAAAATAGGATCCCACGAGAACAAATCCAGGTTGATGGCTCACATGATTTTTCATTACTATTTAAAGATATCATTGAAAAAGAAAAAAAAGAAAAGAATAGATATAAAAAGGGACCATTTGATGAGTAAGCTGATTCAAATTCCCAAAGACAATTTAATTACCTATTGTCTTAATTTACCAAAGCCAGTGATGGAATCTGTGGTTATCAGGGAAATTGTGAATCCTTTGTGCAAAGGAGATACTGTGACTCTGTATCAAAAACATTTTTCTTTATTTCATGCGCTCTACAGCATTAAAAATGATGCAAAATATGCCCACTATATGGTGAATATTCATCCAATGCATATTGTTATGAGAATCTATCCCAGTTACAACACATGCCAGGACTACAATCCCTGGTCTGATAGTTTTTGTGGGGATGTAGCAGTGAATGGTACCTATTGTCAGTTTCACTATAATTTTTATGCTCCCTATAACGGTACAATGATGTTTGATCCTCTCAATGAGTTTTATTGTGACCCGTATAATATCGATTATGAATATTCTGAAGAATTGAAAAGAGTGTATAACGGTTTTTCAAAGTATATCGTAAATCGCAGAAAGGTTGAGGAAGCACTTGCCTTTTTTTCTTTCAGTGCCATTGAATATTGCAATAGAGCATTATTGCACAAAAGATACCGGGAACTTGTAAAAAAATATCATCCTGACCATTACCCCGGTGATACAGATATAATGAAGGAAATTAATGCTAGATATAACCTCTTGAAAGAAATTATAGTTGTTTGATAGTTTTGCAAAACTATTGACATAAAAATTATTTTTTGTTGTAGCATTTTTTGCATAGTGTATACTAATGGGGTATATACTATTTATATGGTAATTGATGCTAAAAGGATTTTTAGTGCGATAGTTACTGTTTAAAAAGGAGAACTATATGAAAAATATGAAAAAGAAAGCTTTTCACATTATACCGGTACTAATTTTAGTAGGAGTGGTACTCTTTGTTTTTAATAATTTCTCTTGTTCCAACAGCGGACCATCTGTATTTGGGAATAGCAGCAGTTCACCGCTCAAAGGGGATCAGGAAACTGCCCGTGCCATTGAAATACAGGATACCTTCAGAAAAATATATGAACTATACAAAGACAGAGTGGTGTTTATTACCACTGAACAGGTTGTTGAGTTGCCACCAAACCCATTCTTTGATGATCCTTTTTTTAGGCAGTTTTTTGGAGTTCCTGAGCAGAAATCCCGCAAGCAGAGGCGTAGTGGACTTGGTAGTGGGTTTGTCCTTTCCAGTGATGGGTATATCTGTACTAACTACCATGTAATAGCTAACGTTGATTCAGTCAAGGTTAAGGTAAAGAACAAGGATTATAAAGCAACAGTAGTTGGTTTTGACCAGCGTACTGACCTTGCATTATTGAAGATTAATCCAGATGAAAAATTGGATCCGGTCTTTTTGGGTGACTCTGATCAGGTAAAAGTTGGCGACTGGGCTATTGCTATCGGTAACCCCTTTGGTCTTGACAGAACATTCACTGTGGGTGTTATCAGTGCAACAAGCCGTAAGGATGTTGATATGATGGGTGGATCGCAGGCTCATATACAGACTGATGCGGCCATTAATCCGGGAAATTCTGGTGGTCCTTTGGTTAACATTAACGGTGAGGTTATAGGAATTAACAGGATGATCTATTCGCAAAGTGGTGGATATATGGGGATTGGTTTTGCCATACCGATTAATACTGCCAAAGCAGTACTTGAACAGCTTAAGAAATATAAGAAAGTAAAGACAGGATATATTGGGGTTCAAATCGTTCCTTTAACCGAAGAATATGCAAAAGAATTAGGGCTTAAAAATACTGAGGGTGCGTTGGTTGGTGGTGTTATGGAAGACAGCCCTGCTGAAAAGGCGGGTATACAACCGGGTGATGTAATAATATCAGTTGATGATAGGGATATTAAGTCATATGAAGATTTAATTGATATTGTCAATAAAACTCCAATTGGAAAAACACTGAAAATTGGTGTATGGCGTAATAAGGCTAAAATCTATCTGTTTGTTACTGTTAAGGAAAGACCATCAACGTATTAATTATTATAGTGGGAGCTTTAAACATAGGTAATGTGTATTTAATATGCAATGAATGAAAAATATAATTACATATTGATAATAGCTGGGATAATAGCGATACTATACATTTTCTTTCGCTTCATTATCCCGCTATTGTTTAAATTATTTGTAACTATTGTAAGCTTTGTTATGTATGGTATTGCTATTGCGGTTTCAATTGCTATAGTGATTCTTATCATTGGATATATAGCCCGTATCTATAAAACTCGCAATCAATAAAATAGTTGACGTATTGATTACATTTAAAACCCTAAACTTGTTTTTAAATCGTGGTAATCCAAAATGAGTTGGACTTTGGAGTGATATGGTGAAAGAGAAGATAAAAATCTGGTTAAGTAAAGCTAATGATATAGTGCACATATATATTCATGATGTACGTACCTGGTTTTATGGTATACTTGCTGTTTCAATTATAGGTGGGTTGTTGTTTGGATATGTTGTAGCTCAGGTGCACAATTGTTTAGGGATTGATAATCTGAAACGGTTTCAGCCAAGTGTTCCAACAAAATTATATGATGTAAATGGTGAATTGATTGCAGAACTTTTCCAGGAAAAGCGTGATTTAGTTTCCTTTGAAGAACTTCCCAAAACGCTTATTAAAGCATTTGTTGCCACAGAGGATCAGGATTTTTACTCACATATCGGTATAAGCCCTTTGGCTATGGCACGTGCAATGGTTAAAAATATACTGTCTTTCAAGATAGTGCAGGGTGGCTCTACAATTACTCAACAGCTTGCAAAACGCCTCTTTACCTCAGGCGAAAGAACATTCACTCGAAAAGCACTTGAACTTGTATTGACATTGCAAATTGAAAAACGTTTTACAAAAGATGAAATCTTGGAAATGTATTTTAACCAGATTTATCTGGGTCATGGATGTTATGGCATTGCATCAGCTGCAGAATTATTTTTTAATAAAGAAGTACGTTTTTTGAGCCTTGTTGAAGGAAGTGTACTTGCTGCGTTGCCTTCTGCACCTGGCAGATATTCACCTTTCATGAATACACGAAATGCATACTATAAAAACCAGGATATTTTAAACAGGATGGTTGATTGTGGTTTTTTGACAAAGGAGAAAGCTGAAGCAGTTTATGCTTCATTTTGGCCACACTATGTTGATGCAATAAAAACAGAATTTCCAACAAAGACAGCATATTCAAAAATTATTGATAACGCACCTTTTTTTACCGATTACGTTCGTCAGATTTTAATTTCTCGTTATGGCAAGGATGTAGTATATAATGAGGGTCTTCAGGTATACACTACATTAAATCTTAAACGTCAGCGTGCAGGTGAAAAATATCTTGTAGAGGGGTTAATAAAGCAAAACGAAATATCAACAAAGGCAAACCAGTATATGTCTGGAGCTGTCGATAGGGGATTGTTTTCTGTATACCAGCAGTTAGGGCTACTTTTCAATCTGCCCAGAGTTATAGTGAAAAGTGATACTGAGACTATCTTTAAAAAATTTATGGTGGATAACCTTCTGGATGAAATGGAACTTGTATCATTACTATGCAATGCAGATGCTTTGCATAGTGATATAGAAAAATTTCATATAGTTACCAGCGGAATTTCAACATCATTAAAGGTTGAAGGAGCACTGATTGCTGTTGAGCCAAAGACTGGCTATATTACCACAATGATTGGCGGTTCTGAATTTGCAGTAAGCAATCAGTATAACAGGGCAATACAGGCACGACGTCAGCCTGGTTCAGCATTTAAACCTTTTGTGTATGGGGCTGGTATTGAATCAAAGTTAATAAATGCAGCAATGGCGTTACCTGATGCACCTATTGTGGATATTGATGCGCAGGGAAGTACCTGGAGTCCGGACAACTATGAAGGTGAATTCTCAGGAATGGTACATTTAAGAAGAGCTCTTGCAGCATCAATAAATGTTATTTCAGTGAGGATCTATGATATTATTGGTGCTGATACTATTATTGATTTTGCTTCAAGAGTATTGAAGGTTCCCCCAACACGGTTTCACCCTGGTCCTTCGCTTGCTTTAGGCAGCTCGGAAATTACTCCTTTTGAAATGGTAACTGGATATGCAATTTATGCTAACCGGGGCAGGGATGTTATTCCATTTGCAATACGGTATATTACAGACAGAGATGGCAATGAGATAGAAAACATTGAAGAAGATATTGGCAATATTATAGCTGCTAAAGAAGCTGATGGGTCTATACAGATAGTACCTGAGAATGTAAACTATGTGATGACGTCTATGCTGCAAAGTGTTGCTGAAAGTGGCACTCCTACAGAAGCGTTGCGTGTTGTAGCAAAATTTGATAAAAAATGTGCTGGAAAAACCGGAACCACTCAGAATTGGACTGATGCCTGGTTTTGCGGGTTTACACCTGATATTGCTGCAGTGGTTTGGGTTGGCTACGATAAGCCATTTATGTCATTGGGCAGGCATCAGGCTGGTGCAGCTGTGGCAGCCCCAATATGGGGCCACTATATGCGTGAAGTGTATAATGGTATGCCTGATCCGCAGTGGCCTTCCATGCCAAAGGATGTATTTTACGGTGCAACCTGCAAGTATTCTGGCTGTGCACCTGGCCCTAATTGCCATGAGCTTATTGGAGATTTAATGATCCCAGGTGGAACACCGCGGTGTGTGTGCAATGGCGTACATTACAAAATGAAATCTGTTTTTGAGCGGTACATGGAAAAGGAGGGTTTGAAATACGAAGAATAATTTTTTACTGCATGGACGTTCCTACCTATCTCATAAAAATAAAATATTTTATTCTTGATTTTATCATTTTGATGTGCTACTATTAATAGCTTGTAGGTTATATTATTTGCGGGTTAATCCATTTTTGAGGGTATCCTATGTTTAAAGTAGGTGATAAAATCGTATATCCTTTGCATGGTGTTGGCATTATAGAAGCTATTGAAAAAAAAGTAGTATTAAGTAAAAGGAATGAATTTTATATCATAACCATTATTAACAGTGGGATGAAAGTTATGATCCCCACTGAAAAAGCTGAGTCAATAGGTTTACGCAAGGTTATTTCTAAGAAGGATGTTACCAAGGTATTGAACCTGCTTAAGCAGTCCGATGTGGATACAGAAGATGACTGGAAAATACGGTATCAGAACAATGTTGATAAGATTAAAAGTGGTTCCATTTTTGCAGTGGCAGAAGTTGCACGGGATCTGTATAAGCGGGGTAAGGACAAGGAGCTTTCTATAATGGAACGAAAATTATACGAAAATGCCTACCAACTCATGATACATGAGATAGCCCTGGCAAAGGATATCGATGTTGATGAAGCCGGGAATTTAGTTTCGGAAGCACTATCCTCGTAAGTTGCCTGCTGTAATATAACCTGATTTAGTTTACTCAAATATGTATTATTTTGCATCGATGCGATAGTATATGTATTATATATATATATTGAGTTTTTGTTTTATAATAAAAATAAATAAAAGGAGTTTTTGAGTTATGATAGCTATTATACGGACGCTATTTATTATTACGTCGGCACTATTCTCAGGGTTGTTTTTTCTTCAGTATTCATTACAGGCAGCAATCATTGCCGCACTTGTAGCATCTGTGGCAGCGCTGGTATTTATTATTGCAGTTGAGTATATTTCACATACCATTTCAACCCGAATGATTATAGCTGCACTGGTTGGAGTATTCATAGGACTGATATTTGCCCATCTTTTGGTTATAGCATTTGTTTCAATTCCACTCAACTTACAGCCAACCACTGTTCAACTCATCAGTGCAATCATTTACCATATAGTTGGGTATGCAAGCGTATTGTTCTTTGTTATTAATTGTGATGACATTGCAATTTTTGATACGATAGTTCCTGTTAAACGGGAGGAAGGCCGTGATGGTGCTTCGTATAAAATACTTGATACCAGCGTAATCATTGACGGAAGGATATCTGATATATGCGATACTGGATTTATTGAAGGCATTTTAGTTATCCCTAACTTTGTATTGAATGAACTGCAAATGATAGCCGATTCAGCTGATTCAATCAAACGGAATAGGGGGCGAAGGGGCCTTGATATTTTAAACAAGATGCAGAAAGATCAGCGTATTCTAGTTAAGATTTCGGATGTTGATTTTCCCGAAGTTAATGAGGTAGATGCTAAATTAGTCAAACTGGCAAAGCTCATGAATGCAAAAATTATTACCAATGATTTCAATCTCAATAAAGTTGCTGAATTCCACGGAGTAAAGGTACTCAATATAAATCAACTTTCCAATGCACTCAAGCCTATAGTACTGCCAGGCGAAGAGATGTCGGTTTCCCTTATTAAGGAAGGGAAGGACCCCAATCAGGCAATAGGTTACCTGGATGATGGCACTATGGTTGTTGTGGAAAATGGTAGGTCACGGCTTAATTCCAATGTTGATGTAATTGTAACATCGGTTTTACAGACAACAGCAGGGAGAATGATATTTGCCAGGATCAAAGAAGACTGATGCTCAAATTGTTGCGTTGTGCGGAAGTCCGCATAGAAATGGCAATACTGCTACAATTCTCAAATTGCTTTTTAATGAGCTATCGGGTATAAAAAAAAAGATTTATAGTGCGTATGAACTGTATGTAAACCCCTGTACTGGATGCGGGTTTTGCAGCAGGGAATTTGGATGTATATTTAATGATGGGATGAATGAAATATACAAAGCAATACATCATTCACGCATACTCATCATTGCTTCGCCATTATACTTTTCACACCTGCCTTCACCATTAAAGTCCATAATTGACCGCTGTCAGGTTTTCTGGGAATACTATAACCGGGGCAATAAGCCTATGCACAATCAGTATGGTTTTGCACTGCTTATTGGTGGTGGGGATTATAGCAATATGTTTGTGCCATCTGTGATTACATTGCGACATTTTTTTAATTCACTTAACTATCGCTTTGATGAAAAAAAGTACCTGCTATTGCCCGCTATAAATAGCAAAAAAGATATAAAAAATGACGATATTAGTACAAGAATTAGTATTTTGGCCAATTATATAAAAGAACTGCTCTGATAAAAGAGGAAAGTATGAAATTATATGTTACCGTGACGTTTTCCTGTACTAATGAACAATTGGCATTATTTGTTAAAAAGGTTGTTGAATCAGGAAGTTTTATCCGCAGTATAAACTATATTTCATCTGATGGTAATGTTTCTACATTTAAAGCTGACCTGATGTATTCTGACAGGAAGTTATTTAAAGATAAAATATTAAGCTGGCTGTCAAAGGAACTGACTTTAATTGATTGCAGTGATATTATGTCCAAAGGAATTGATGGTGGATTATTAAAAGTTGCCAGTAAAATTCCATTTGATTCGGCAAGCGAATTTGAGGGTAAAATTCTTGGCTATATTGAAATTATGAAAGACAATTATATTACTGCTGAAACTTCTCAGTATACTGGTATGTACCGCAATTGTGGTATGATTATTCTAACAGAAAATCATAAAGAAATACAGCCCCAGGAAATATACCACTATATACTGATAGAAAGAGACTCGCTGTTATTAAACCATTGCAGCGCACTGAATCCACAACCACTTCTTGTGCGTTATTCTACAAAAGAAGACATACTGAAGTTAGTTGATGCTTTAGCACATAATTATGCAATAATGCGGATTGCTATCCCGGATACGTTTCAGGATATTTCGTTGTTTCAAAGATTAAATGAAATAAAAACTTTGATAATAAGCAGGGAGTATGATGAAATACCGCTGTACTGCCTTACTAAAGTTATGAGCATATTGAAACGTCATCATATTTCACTTGCTGATTCTGTGATAGGTATTATTGGCATAACAACATCATCTCTGAGATTTGCCAGATTATTGTATAATATTGGCTGTAGCAAGGTTTTAGGGTTTGATACTAATGAAACTAATTTGTACCATTTTGAAAAGGAACGTGGGATTGCCACTAACACGGATAATGTGTTTGAAAATGCAGATGTTGTGGTGTGTATTGCAGATAGTTGTCCCAGTGAAGAATTTTATAAGTTAACGAAAGGTCAGATTCTGTTAATTAATCCAAACATTAATTATGATATACTGGTATTTCAGGAAAGGGGCATCAAAGATTATGAATTGCTCAATATTGAAAACTCATACTTGTTATTGCCAGGGCTTGCGGAAAAAATGATTAACAAGCAGCTCAATTCATTGAACGATGAATTATTGTGTACTATAAGCAAAGCATTGGTTGGTGCTGGTGTTGATATTGATAATGCCGAGAGCATGTATAGTATTCGAGATATAATACTAAAAATATAATAAGCATTTATGGGTAGAGTATATACCAGGAAATATTTTTGTATTTTAGAGGCCTGATAGTGTAGTTTTTGCTATTTATTTGAATAGATGCTTTTTTTATTTTATCTTCGTCTAGCTTCAATGGCCCTAATTTTTGAACATTGAAAATTACCTCACCATTTTCTTCAGCTATAATTGAATCTTTAGGTAATACATCATATAATTTATTTTGATTGATAAAGCCAATACAGAATCCTCTATTTCTGTCATTGCATTGTACGGGATAGATTATACAGAAACTGTAATGAGCAGACATGGGAGGGTGCTCAAAAGGTTTATAGATTGCTATATCTTTATGTGAAATCTCTGCGATGAAGTAATATAATGTAGGAGATAGTTGTGATAATCTTCTGCCATACAGGTCGATGCTTTTCATAGAATATAGTATTGTAAAGGAGCTGTTAACAATAATCAGGTCATCATAGAGTTGGTCTGTTACATTGTCTATCATTTCATTGATGTGTTCATATTCAAGGAGATAATATTTTTGGCCACCATTATCCATATTCATGAGATGGGTGAGATTTGCAATAAGTTGGTGTTTTTGTATAATATCAACTGCACGAGCTATGTCTTGAATGTAGGGAGTAAATAAAGATGATACCACAGTTTGAGAAGAAGTTGGTTCTCTCATACTGCAGGAAAGTGAGATTGAAATAAATAAAACAATAACAAATAGATTCTTCAACGGATTATTGATATTGAACATTGGTAATATAGAATGCTGTATTATATATTAAGTTCTAATATTATAATCGGATGATTATCTGATAACTGCAATAATAAATTGTTTTCCATTGTAACAAACATCCTGTTAAATCTTGGATTAACTAAGCTTACCACACGCAAATATAATAGAGCGGTACTAAATGAGGCAAAGCAGCTTGCAGAGGATTTT
>JAOAIH010000035.1:0-22215 GCA_026414805.1 Spirochaetota bacterium
TGGGCGATAGTTACTGTCAAAATATGCCTTAGAGCCACCAAAATAACTCTCAAACGGGCTTTTTACTTTACCTGCTTTTACGGGATTGTTGGCAAAATACCATATCAGGTTGAAAAGATACATTCGTGGATTATCCGCAAACTCCACGATGCTATCTTTAAAGCGTTCATTCCATACTGGGCCAGTGCGTTGCATCATCTTGTTAAAGCGTTGTGCAAAACGCGACTTTATGTACTGCATAATGCGTGATATAGAAGCCCCGCCCTCAACTGTTTTAATGAGCAAATGGAAATGATTGTCCATAATCTGGTAATTAATCAGTTCAAAGGGATATTTAGCCTGTGCTAAAACAATACAATACTCAAATACTGCTTTGATAGAGTCAGTTTCCATCATTGGTCGGCATTCAATCATGCGGCTAGTGATGTGATAAGTGATGTTGGGTGCAATAAACCGTGGTTTTCGCATAATAATTCCTCCCAAAGTAAGATTAAAAATAAGTGGTTTTATATATACAACGCTTAAAGAGTGAAAAATTTAAAAAAAAATGAGGATTTTTTTAAGAAAGTACCTTTTGAATGGGGTCAGAGCAACAATTTTTATATTGCATAAAGAACATTACCTTCAATGAAGAATAGCTGATATAATTCAGAATACAGAGTAAAAGTATAAAGGGTTATCGTTGCGGTGTCAGAGCAATAAGGTTTTAATAATTATGGGGATAATTATTTTAATTTGAAAAATAACCAACAGCAGTATTTTTTAACAAATGCAAAGTATAGTGTCAGAGCCAAATTTTTTGGTGACAGAGCACTATAAAGTGGAACCAAATACAATTGATATAGGTCTAATCAGCAAATCAAGAAAAAGTAATTTAAATTTGAAGAGGGGGATATATGAAACGTGTTGGTGTGTTTGTTTTAGCTCTGACCCTGGTTACAACAGTTGCTTTTGCACAGGAACCAAAATGCAAAGCTCAACCGTGTGATATGTCAATGAAAAAAGGGCCAATCTTTGGTGATGTACAGCGATTAAAACAGGAATTGGGTTTATCTGACGCGCAGGTGGATAAGATTGTTGAAATTAATACTCAGTATGAAAAACGCATGCTTGATATAAAAGAAAAACTTGCTCCAAAAATGGTCCAATTGAAAAAGCTTTTGCTTGAAGATGAAGTTGATATTAACGCAGTGCGCGCTAAGCTTAAAGAAATAGGAGATTTACGAATTGAATTGCATTTGCTGAGGATACAGCATGTGATGGATATTGAGAAACAGCTTAACAAGGAACAGCTAAAAAAATTGAGAGCGCATAAAAAGATGGAGATGCAGAAGATGGAAAAAATGCGCCCCCATGGGCCAATGGGATTTGATGAACCCATGATGTAAAGTGCACAGGAATAAAAATATGAACCAACATGAATTTGCACAAATAGTTGGCAAGACCAAGCATGTTGTGCTGCAAGCTGTGCGAAAGCATCTTGCAGCACAGTATTATGAAGCGGTTGATGATGTAGTTCAGGAAACGTACATACGTGCGTACCGTAGCCTCGCTTCTGGCAAGTTCAGGGAAGAATCGTCCCTTGAAACATGGCTCTATCGCATTGCTGCCAATGAGGCAAAACGCATGACTCAAAAATTAATGCGTGAGGAAAAGAAAGTAGACAAGCTTTCACAATTAGCGCAACTAAATGCACATCATGGTGAATACAATGAGCTATCGCTTATGCCCATTATTGAAAAACTTCCTGAAAAGTATAAAGATGTAGTGAAACTCAAAGCTTTGGGCGATGATGAAAATGAAATAGCAGGCAAACTTGGTATTCCAAAAGGTACCGTAAAGTCACGCCTGTCGCGAGGCAAGCTCATTCTTTATAAACTATTGCAGGAGGAATCATGAACGATTATACCAAACATTTAAACAGAGCCATTGAAGAACGATTGCAGAGCTCTGAATGGAATGAGGCGATAGCATCAGCAGTCATTGCAAGAATAAAACGTAGAAACAGAATATTCACCACTGTGGGTGCTATTGCTGCAATAGTTATATTTGTATTTGGATTGATGCTGTGGCAGTTTACAGCCTATGACACTAATAATAGTGCCTATACGCTTGTCCATGCACAAGCTGCTGGTGTTTTTGCAAAGGTGTTTCCAGAAGCCAAGAGCAGTGATTTGACTTACAGTTACATTGATGACCATGTAACGTATGTTATTGATACGGCATTACTTGAGCGATAGCTCATAGAATAATTGGTTCTGGTTTCCATTTGTTGTTTTTCCAATCAAACCACTCAAACGGATGAAATGATATCTTATATTCCATTACCTTGCAGCCGGGGACATAGTACCCTAAATATAGATAGGGCAAGTTTTTTTGTTGTGCAATACTTATTGCTTTAAGAATGCTGAAAATCCCAGGGCTTAGAGGTGCAAAATCTGAGTGATAGATACAATAAATTGAACTTAAGGCTTCAGTAGTTTCATCTATGTAGTCAACTGCAAAGAGTTTTGAATCATGGTAGTATTCCACCTGATAGGTGTCAGAGCATACATCCAGTACATTTGAAATTAAAAACTGCAGTGAAGGGGGTTCTCCAAACCTTACAATAGAGTGATTCTCGTATATGTCATAAATTCTTCTTGTTAATCTGAGTTCATTAATCATGGTGTGAGTGTGTAGATTTTTTCGCAATGTTCGCCGCTGGCTTTTTGAAGGTGTAAACTCAAATGTTTTTATGCGTACAGGGATGCATTGCATACATGATATACATGCAGGCTTAAAAAAAGTATAGCCAAAATGGCGCCACCCTTTTTCTAGAAGAGTGTTGAGCTGTTCCTTCGTCAAAGAATAAATAATAGAATAGCGGTACACCTTTGTATGATTTTGTAAATAGGGGCACTCTTCTGGCTGAGCTAAAAAGGTTTTGCCTTGTATGTTCATATGCAAAATGTAGGGCACAATATAAAAAATGGCAATTACAATTCGGACCTTTGTGGAAGTGCTTTTTTCATAACAAGGTATCCTGCTATCCCCGATAACAATGAACCAGCCAGAATGCCAATGCGTTCGTCAAACAAAAGATTTATACCCGTTTCCTCAAATGCTAATGAGCCTATAAAAAGACTCATCGTGAATCCTATACCGCACATCAGTGAGGTTCCATACACCATAGCCCAATTGGTCTGAGATGGCAAAGCACCTAACTTTAGTTTCTCTGCTATAAAAGAAAAAGTAAATATCCCGATTTGCTTTCCAATAAACAGACCAGTAGCAATCCCAATAGGTACAGCGTGAAAAAGTTGTTCTGCAGTCATCCCGCTGAAACTGATACCGGTATTTGAAAATGCAAAAATTGGTAAGATGACAAATGCAACTACATGGTGAATATCATGTTCAAACTCTTTCAGTGGAGATGTGTTATTGTGTGCTTTCATCGGTATGCATAATGCAAGAAGTACTCCTGCTAATGTTGCGTGGACTCCTGATTTGAGCATTGCTGCCCACATAACAATACCAATGATTACATAAATACTTTTTGCAGTAAATCCTTTCCAGTTTAAAAATAGTAAGACGATGACACATAGAAATGAAATAGCCAGTGCAGTAAATGATAGATTGGCAGTGTAAAAGAAGGCGATGATGATAATTGCACCTAAATCATCAAATATGGCAATGGAGGTTAAAAATATCTTTATGCTGACAGGAACTCGTTTACCCAAAAGTGAAAGAACTCCAAGTGAAAATGCAATGTCAGTTGCTGCAGGAATTGCCCATCCTTTCATTGCAACAGTATCACCGTAATTAAATGCTGTATAAATAAGTGCTGGAACAAGCATGCCACCAACAGCTGCAATTGCAGGCAATGATACTTTTTTTATGTCCGATAGCTCCCCTTCAACAAATTCTCTTTTAAGTTCTAGCCCAATCATGAAGAAGAATATTGCCATGAGTCCATCGTTAATCCAGAGTAAAAGAGGCTTTGCTATAGCAAAATTTCCTATTGAAACTGTGAGTGGTAATTCCAGAAAAAGATTATAAAAGCGTTGCAAGGGTGTGTTTGCAATAATCATTGCAATAATTGTAGCCATAATCATGAGAATTCAGCTTGTGGATTCCATTGTAAAAACTTTTGGATAAATATTTTGCTGTTTTTCATCATGAAGGATGCACTCCATTAACATATATTATTTATCTTGCCTATAAAACTATAAAAAGTAACATACTAATAGTAATTTATGCAAGTAAATAATCCTGATATGCCAACTGTTATTAAAGTACAAAACATACTGTATATAATCGTAGGTTTATTTGGGAATTTAGTTACTTTATTGTTATAAGTATTAAAACTGTTATTTAACAATAGCGATATATGCGGAAAAGTTTGATAGATTGATTGTAAATGTTGAAAAGCCTATATATTTTGTGGACTATACTTTTTTAATGGTTAAGATATATTTTTTGACTTTGTGGCTTCAATGTGCACTACGTCTGGTTTTGGTAATGTTATAACTAGTATGATATATGAAAACATAACATATACTTAACAGAGACGTTGCTGAATTTTTGTACGGCACGCTTTAATCAACATGTGGCAAAAAAGATTTAGAAGATGAAGGATTCATTATCTGTATGTAAGGTAAATAAAAATGTATTCTTTTAGCAATTTATATCCGAAATATGATTATAGATCATTAAAAATTTATTGTGGTGTACTTAAAATATATTGACAATAATGAAGTATGTGATTTATTTGAACTCAAGAATTGTTTATGTGAAAGTATGATTGCTATGATTACACGAAACCTTTTTAATGCAGCTAACCTTCTAGGTCTACTACTATTGTGGAAAACCGCGACAGGGGTTTCGTGACAGGTATTGCCATAATGGATATTAATGACCGCCACGGAAACCCCGTGGCGGTTTTATTTTTAGACTGGAGGTGTTAAGGGATGAATGCCCAACGCTTTCTATCGAAAAAAATTAAAAGAATACAAGATTAGATGTAGAGAAACATTAATTAGATTCTATTTATTAGGAGAAGGACTATGACAATAACAAAATCAAAAGATAATAAAGTCTTTATATTTGACACAACACTTCGTGATGGGGAACAGGCGCCGGGTTTTAGCATGAACATTGAAGAAAAACTTCATTTTGCTGACCAGCTTGTCAAATTGGGTGTGGATATTATAGAAGCTGGTTTTCCCATTTCATCACCAGGGGATTTTGAAGCGGTAAAGCGTATATCCGAGCGAGTGAAAGGAGTCCAGGTGGCAGGTCTTGCACGGGCAAATTTCAAGGATATAGATGTTGCATGGGATGCATTGCGATATGCAGAAAATCCACGGATCCATACCTTTATTTCAAGTTCTGACATCCATATACAGTACCAATTTAGAAAAACCAGAGAAGAAGTGTTGGCGATAGCAGTTGATGCGGTAAAACATGCAGCCAAATATACGTCAAATGTTGAATTTTCGCCAATGGATGCCACACGGAGTGATTGGAATTATGTGGCACAGATGGTTGAAGCGGTGATAAAGGCTGGGGCAAAAACAGTAAATATACCCGATACCGTGGGATATGCAATACCCTCGGAGTTTCATGAGTTTATAAAATTTCTTTTTAATACTGTACCAAATATTGATAAGGCAATAGTTTCGGTGCATTGCCATAATGACTTAGGACTTGCCACAGCTAATGCACTTGCAGCCATTGAGGCTGGTGCGCGTCAGGTAGAATGTACCATTAATGGAATTGGAGAGCGTGCCGGTAACACCGCAATGGAAGAGCTTGTAATGGCATTGCGAACCCGTGGTGAGAAATTTAAGGTGTATACTGACATTAATACAAAGCAGATAATGTCCACATCAAAGCTTTTGACACATATAACCGGTGTAAGCGTACAGCCCAATAAAGCAATAGTAGGTGCTAATGCATTTGCACATGAGTCGGGGATACATCAGGATGGTGTACTTAAGAATGCAATGACCTATGAAATAATGAAGCCAGAGGATGTTGGGATTACTAAATCAACGTTGGTTCTTGGCAAACATTCGGGCCGTCATGCCGTTATCGCGCGCCTTAATAGTTTAGGATACAACCTTTCTGATGAAGAGTTAGAGCGCTTCTTCAAACTCTTCAAGGTGCTTGCCGATAAGAAAAAGCAAATTTTTGATGAGGACCTGGAAGTACTTGTAGGGGAAGCCGTATACAAGATGAAAGGTCGCTACAAAGTTACCAATGTACAGATTTCCACAGGTATGTACTCTCCACCAATGACTCTGGTTACTATCAAAGACCGATATAATGGCGGAGTTGAAACATTTGATGTTGCTCATGGTAATGGCGGTGTTGATGCTGGCATTAACGCAGTCAAGAAAATTACCGGAACAAAAGCTAAGATAGAGTCGTTCAACCTGGTTGCAATCACTGGTGGGTCAGATGCGTTATGTGAAGTTACCGTCACAGTAGTTGACGAAATAGAAGGGCGACAGCTCAAAGTATTTGGCAATGGGGTAAATATTGACATATCCGTGGCAGGTATCCTTTCATTTGTTGATGCTTTGAATAAACTTGAATATATCAAGCAGCGCAACCACATTGGCGAAAAAATTGAAGCTAAGCTGTAAGGTAGTACATTGCATCTTCCCTTGACAAAAGACGAAGCCCTTAAGAGAGGTTGGAAGACTGTAGATATAGTATTGGTGACGGGTGATGCGTATGTGGATCATCCGTCATTTGGTGTTGCTGTTATTGGACGGGTGCTGGAAAAGGCTGGATTTAGGGTGGGCATTATTGCAATGCCTGATTTTACCAATCCATCTTCAATTGAAATTTTTGGCAGGCCCAACCTCTTTTTTGGTGTAACCAGCGGCAATATCGATTCTATGCTTTCTCGATTCACCGCATTTAAAAAAATCCGCAATGATGACCCGTATGTGCCAGGTGGTCGAGGTGGCGTTAAACCTTCCAATGCAGTTATCACGTACTGTAATCTCATAAAGCAACGGTTTAAGGATATACCTATCGTTATTGGTGGCATTGAGGCTTCAATGCGGCGCTTGGTGCATTACGATTTTATTCAGGACAAACTCAGGCGCAGTATCCTAGTGGACAGCCGGGCAGATATTCTTGTATATGGCATGGGAGAATATCAGGTAGTGGAAATCGCACGGCGCCTGGCGCAGGGTCAGAGCCTAGAAGGGATTTTTGGTACAGTAACTATCGCCAAAGAAAAACCTGACAATGTGGCAGAACTCCCACCTGAAGAAGATGTGTTGGAATCACACCAGGCATTGCTAAGAATGTATAAAGAATTCTACCGCAATTTTTCTTCAAGGGCGATAGCTCAAAAAAGTGGCACAAGATATATTATTCATAATCCACCGCCAAAGCTAAAGACAGAACAATTGGATGCATACTACCAGCTGCCGTTTGAACGTACTCCACATCCCCTCTATTTGGAAAAAATTCCAGCCTATGAGATGATCAAATATTCTATCAATGCACACAGAGGATGTGTTGGTGGGTGCTCATTTTGTTCGCTGACGCTGCATCAGGGTAAACAGGTGGTATCGCGCTCTGCAGATTCAATTACGCGGGAGATAGTTACTGTGTCAAAGCGCAAGGTACATATCAGTGATATTGGTGGGCCGTCAGCAAATATGTATGGATTTTCGTGTGCAATTGGTTGGTGTAATCGTGAAAGCTGTGTGTTCCCATCTATCTGTAAACATTTACAGTTGGGGAATAGCAGATGGCTTTCGCTTATGGACAATGCTCTTGCTCTTCCTAATGTAAAGAAGGTGTCAGTTGGTTCTGGTATACGCTATGATCTGTTTATGCAGTCAAAAGATGCGTATAAGGAGCTATCGCACCTTATTAAATATTTTGTAAGTGGGCAGCTTAAGATTGCTCCAGAACATACCGATGCAACGGTACTCAGAGCAATGCGCAAAGTGCCTGGATATTCGCTGGAAGATTTTGTAAAAATATTTAAAGATGAGTGTATACGCCAGAGCAGGGAATACTACATTGTGCCGTATTTGATGAGTTGCCATCCCGGCAGTACCAATGATTCTATATACAAGGTTCGCAATGATATTGGTAGATTATTTGGCTACGTGCCGTATCAGTGTCAGGCATTTATACCGCTACCTATGACACTTTCATCAATTCAATATTACACAGGCTCTGACCCCCTGACGGGGGAAAAGTTTTTTGTTGAAAGAAATGCAGTAAAACGCAGAAAACAGCATGGGATTTTAATAAAAAACATAAAGAATTGACTTTTTTATATGTGATAATATCTTAATTGTCAGAGGATCTATGTATTGGAGAATTTTATGAATAATAAGGAATTGTTGGAAAAGATAAACCGGATGATTAAACAAAACTTTGATGATCTGATTGAAAAGGCTATACTGTTTGGCTCACGAGTTGATGGTACAGCAACGGAGTATTCTGATTATGATATACTAATTGTAACAAAGAAAAAAATTGATTGGAAGGTTGAAGAGCAAATAAGATCAATCCTTTATACGCTTAACATAGACTATGATATCATTCTTTCAGTACAATTTATTTCTATAGCTGATTTACATACCATCAAAGGTAAACAGCCCTTTATATTACAAGCATTTGAAACTGGTGTAGAGATACGATAATACAATGCCTTTAACACCTCAAGAAAGGAATACTATTGTTAAATACAGATTGAAACGCTCTGAAGAAACATGGAAAGAAGCAAAATTCCTGTTTGAAAATAATATGTTGGCAGCCAGCGTAAATCGTATTTACTATAGCATGTTTTATGCTGTAAATGCACTGGCAATTGAAAATGGTTTTCAAACAGGAAAACATACACGCCTAATTGGGTGGTTTAATAAAAAACATAAAGAATTGACTTTTTAAATACTTACATAGTTAAAGTATCAGTGTTAGTGAGATAAAGTTAAAAATTTGATACGACAATAAAGAATGTAACGGTTTAAAAGATTATATTGTGTGTTTAGTAAAAATGATTCATTAAATGGTATGTTTAGGAGGTAAAAAGTAGTATGGCTCGAATAATAGTTTTATTATGCTCAGTGTTTGTTGCTGTTTCAATTGTAGTTTTTTCAATTGATAATGGGTATTCAGGATGTGTAGTTGGGCAGAAATCATGTGAAGACGATGGGTATTATTGGGTATGTGAAACGTGTGGTTCTGAAACATGCTGGATTTTTACCGGAGAAAAATGTAAGTAATTATATCCTATTAGTTGGGAACGTAATCATTATAGCAGTTGACATTTTATTGCTGCTTACTATAATATGACATAATCAGACTTTTTCACAGTAACTATCGCCAATAAAAATGGTAATTTTTTTATAATTCTTTTTATTTTTTTCCGGTCACTGCGTTATATATTGGTATAAACCACACAATGAGGTAACAATCATGAGCGAACAGAAAGAACTCAATCAAAAAGCACAGGCGCTGGAATCAGCTATTTTACAGATAGAAAAGCAGTTTGGCAAAGGCTCCATTATGAGGCTTGGCGATGAGCACGCAAAGATGAAGGTGCCTGCCATCTCCACAGGCTCGCTTGAGCTTGACATTGCTCTTGGTATTGGTGGCATTCCCCGTGGACGTATCACCGAGATTTATGGGCCCGAGTCATCAGGCAAGACCACGCTGACATTGCATGTCATTGCCGAGGCACAGAAGGCCGGAGGGATTGCAGCTTTTGTTGATGCAGAGCATGCACTTGACCCTGTCTATGCAAAAAAATTAGGTGTCAACACCGATGAGCTACTGGTATCGCAGCCTGATACAGGCGAAGAAGCTTTAGAAATTACTGAATCGCTGGTGCGCTCAGGAGCGATAGATGTTGTGGTAATAGACTCGGTTGCTGCACTGGTGCCTCGCGCCGAGATAGAAGGCGAAATGGGCGATGCGCACATGGGGTTACAGGCACGACTTATGAGCCAGGCTTTGCGAAAACTTACCGGAGTTATCTCTAAATCAAAAACAAGCGTGATATTTATTAATCAGATACGCCACAAGATTGGCGTGATGTTTGGTTCGCCAGAGACAACTACTGGCGGCAATGCGCTGAAGTTTTATGCTTCAGTGCGTCTTGATATACGCAAGGTTGATACCATAAAGGTGGGTGAGGACGCTGTTGGTAACCGTGTACGCGTGAAGGTGGTAAAAAATAAAGTTGCGCCGCCATTTAGGCAGGCTGAGTTTGACATTATGTATGAAGGAGGTATTTCGCGCACTGCTGGCATTCTTGATTTAGGTGTTAAGTTTAATATTGTGCAAAAAGCTGGCACATGGTACTCTTACAAAGATGAGCGTATAGGCCAGGGGCGCGAAAATGCAAAGAGCTTTTTAGACCAGCATCCTGAAATTGCAAAAGAGATAGAAGAAAAGATTAAACAGCAGGCAGGCCTTTTTGAAAAGGAAGAGGCTAAAGCATAGTAATTACAATGCCGCGAAGAAGCTTAAAAGATATACAGTCACAGCCGGATGACAGAAATTTGCCAATTAACAAGGTGGGTGTCAAAGACATCACCTATCCGGTTGTAGTGCTGGACCGCGCTGACGGTGTGCAACATACCGTTGCACGCATCAACATGTATGTGGATTTACCGGAGCATTTTCGTGGAACACACATGTCACGATTTGTGGAAGTGCTCAACCGGTATCAGAGTGGCATAAGCACAAAGAATGTTCGTAATATTCTAGAAGATTTAAAAAAAGAGCTCAATGCAAAAACCTCACATGTAAATATTGAGTTTCCCTATTTCATTACTAAAGTGGCTCCAGTTAGCGGTGAAAAATCAAGGATGGATTATCTGTGTACATTACAGGGTGACTCCTCGGTTGATTATTATACACTGCAGGTAAAAGTACCACTTTTATCGGTGTGCCCTTGCTCCAAAGAAATAAGCCAGTATGGTGCACACAATCAGCGCAGTGTAGTAAGTGTGTCGGTTCGTGCAAAGGAAATACTGTGGATTGAAGAGCTCATTGAATTAGTAGAGGAGTGTGGTTCTAGCCAGATTTATGCGCTCCTTAAACGTGAGGATGAAAAATATATAACGGAACGATCGTATGAAAATCCAGTGTTTGTTGAAGATATTGTACGTAACGTAGCACTTAAGCTTTTGGCTCATCCAAAAGTGTTATGGTTTTTGGTAGAAACCGAAAGCATGGAATCAATTCACAATCATTCAGCCTATGCACAAATAGAGATTGATAAATCAAAAAAGAAATAGATTTATTTTGAATCAGTACTGTGGGATATCTAAATCAGTATCGTAGAGCTTTCGCGGCAAGATCAAAAACAGCATGAGCATAGTGATACTTAATATAACAAGTATAGTCATCCCTACAATAATAATCATCTGATTTTTAAGCTCATTAATTCGTTTCAGTGATACACCTACTCTGAAGGCACCAAAATGCTCACCCTTAACAAAGACTGGGGCTGCTATGTCCCACATAACTTCGCCAGTATCACGATTATACAATTGTTTTAATGTACCGGGCCCAACAAAGCGTGCAGCCTTTAATCCAACCATATCGTTAAATATACGCTTTGAACGGCTGAATTTAAGATTATATACAGGATCATCAGTTTCAGGTTTTGCATATTTACTGTTATGTGTGGGAAGATAGCCGTTCACATCGACCAGTGCTGCAAACTCCAGATCCTCATCTTTTAGGAATTCATCTTCAATTTTTTGTAAATACCGGTCAAAGATAGCATCATACTGAGTTCTAAATTTCTGTGGGTTGGTATTGGGAATAGGTATATATGTACGGTCAAATACCTGCTGTTTAGTAAGCACACGTGTATCAATCATCATTTCTATTATTTCGCTCATGACACGGGCGCCCACAAGTGCCTCTATACGGCACTTTTCAAAAAGCTGTTTTTCAAAGTTTGCAAATGTGCTTGATATAATAAAATATGCGCCAACACATAGCAAAAGACAAAGACTCAGTATTATCAATATTTTATTTTTCAGTGTCATGCATTTGCCTCAGAATTATCAAATATATAACATATCAGGCGTAAAGTATAAATGTATATTTGTATGATTGTCAATGATTTTATATTGCTATTTTGGTGTACATGTATTTTTAAAGCAAAGTTTTAAAATAATGGCGAGAGTAACTGTGGAAAAACTTATTGCTGCGATTACAAGCTTCCCAGCGGATAGTAAACAGTGGCATTCTAAATCCAAGTTTATATTGACATACTGCTAGAATCTTAAAAATAACTAAAATACTTCTTTGTGGGCTGCAAAAATACAAAGGTCAAATATCTCTTTTAAGCAATGAACAATTATGAAGGCAATGATAGAATTTTCAACAAATACAATTTTTTATTATAGATAGCAGCAATTGGCGATGTCATACCCATAAAATAAAAAAGCTTAATAATGTTTGACATCTTTTTCTTTTTTGTGAGTATATACAGTAGAGGGTACTATGAAGAAGATTATTGTCATTATCTATGTATGTTTGTGCACATCAGCATTTGCAAGGACAACTGTTACAGTGACTCCTTCTGGTGGAGTGACAGTGCCACCAGATTCAACTGATTCAATTGAAGAGCAATTACAGGATGTTACCGATAAAAATGGTAAGTTTATTGCCAATTCATTTGCTCTGGCAAATATGCTTGGTTACCCCATAGGAAAATCTTCTATTGGCCATTTTCCTCATATAGAAGCAGGCATAGCTTTAGGTGTGGCATTGACCAATGCTAAATACTTTGACGATAAGGCTGAAGATGGTACCTTCCCTGGTGTTATGGCTAATCCAGTGGTACATGCGGGAATGGGTCTTGCTGGCAATTTTGATATAATTGGCAAGTTATTTTATTTTAGAAAAAGCGTATATGACCCTGAAATAGACACTGATACTGCAACGTTGCAGGATTTTAACTTTATATCATTTGGTGCAAAACTTCGCTATAATTATTTAAAAGAAGCGACCATCTTGCCATTTCTGCTTAAATTTGGTGGACTCACCTTCAGTATTGGTGGGGATATCATGATGGGTAATGTTGATGTCACCGGTAAATACGATGCTGAATATGAAAATATAACTGCCACTATAGGTGGAACAGATTATCCATTAACAGCAATCCTTGAAAGCAGCTATGGTGCAACAGTTAGCTGGACAGTGTTCACGCTCAGCGCGCAGGCAATTGCCTATATTGATGTCATGTATTTGTTCAGCTTTTATACCGGATTTGGTTTGGCTACTAATCTTGGTTTTTTCAGCACTGATTTTAACGGTAATGGCCAGCTCACTTCTGATGATCCTGCTTTTATAGCTGTTAAAGCCGATGGAGTAATTGGAACCATGGAGTTTGAATCCGTCAACAGCTATATGCCCAACTACCTTATTCCCACCTTCATTTTTGGTGTTGAAATTAATCTTTTTGTCATAAAGCTTACCGCTGATACCATGGTAAATTTATACAACCGCAGTGATGTAACGCTGCAGGCAGGTGTGCGGATGCAGTTATAAATTGTCATCTTATTGCAATTATTATAACATAACACACGGGATGAAATTCATTGATTGTACATTATTTGTGGTGGTGGTCCCCAGTAAAATTGACAACATGGTATTCCATCTTCTAGATAAAATGAAAATGTGTAACCGCTATAACGATAGTTATCGGTATTTTCACTACTATCCAATGCCACAAGAAAATCAAAAAGATAATTTTCAACACAATATGAAATAACTTTTGCCAATGACATCTTGAAAATTTTGCGTACATCCATCAAAAACTCATACTCATGATCATACAAATAAAGATGAACTCGTTTCCAGTCATTATACCGTTGCCTGTACTTTAAACGCATATAGCTTTTTGCCGGAATTTTTTTATACGAAACAACATAATTTATTAAGCTTACCAAGAACGCATGTAACGAAAGCTTATGCTGAGCAGCATATTGTTTCAAAAGATCTAAATGATTTAAGGTAATGCAGGTGGTTGTTTCTATATTCATGTTCACCCTCCAAAGTATTGTGATAATGTAGTATACATGGTATGGTAAAATTTTCAACCACAATTTATTGGCAACTAGTATTGTAAGACTAAACAAGAGAAGCTTAACGTTGAGTAGGAGATAGTTTATGGAACCTAACAATATTGTTGATAAAAGCGATAAGGCGCACAAATAAAAGTATTATCTCTAATGAATATATCAAGCAAGTAAATGTGATATAACAAATATTTTTTTGAAAAAAAGGATAAAATAGTTGTTGACAGATGTAGATTATTTACTGAATATTCAGTAAATAAATATTTTAAACAGCACTACAATGAAAAAAATACCAAAAAGACAAAATGCAGCGTTGCGTAAACCCCAGATAGTGGAGGCGTTTTATAAAACAATTATAGCTGAAGGATTTGAAGGCGCTTCACTTGCAAAAGTGGCAAAGCGTTGCAGGCTCAATCAAACTCTGATACTGCATTATTTTAAAAACAAGGAAAACCTGACCATAGCCTGTGTTGACAGAGCTATCGAAGAGTATTCAAAATTATTACAACGGTATATCCCCAATACAGATGATCCTGAAAAACGGCTTATGGGTTTACTACATGCCTTGTGGAGCCGTGAGTACTATGAAGCAGTACATATTGCGTCTTCGTTTGCAGTAATAGATATAAGTTTTAGAAATAAAAAGGTAAAGCAAAGAATAGAACGGTTGTATTATATATTCAAGCGCTTTCTTGTCCATGAACTATCGGAACTGCAAAAACATAAGGTTATACATTCCGATGATGTACAAAAAACCGCAGAAGTGCTTATGGCCATGGTTGAAGGCTCACGGCATTTTAGCCATTTTTTTATTACTGAAAATGAGAGGGACAGATTCCACCTTTCAATGGTGAATGCTGCTTTGCGTATTCTGAAAAAATAATTTAAGGAGGGAATGCCAATGCCCGCTACATCAATAAAAACAATTTGTTTTGAGTGTCATTGTAGGTGTGGTGTTATACTAACAGTTACTGATGGTAAAATTGTAGGAATACAGGGCGATAGGGAGCACCCTTTTAGCCATGGATATATGTGCCCTAAAGGGCGAGCATGCATGGAGATAGTGTACCATCCTGATAGAATAACAACCCCACTTGTAAAAGTTGGAGGGAAGGAGGGCACGCGTTTTGAAAAAGTTTCCTGGGATACAGCATATGATATTATTTCAGACAAATTACTCAGTTGTCGTGAAAAATGGGGTGCTGAATCGGTAGTATTTGGCTCAGGAACTACACGGGGTATGGCACCATATCTTAATAGATTTCTTGCTTGTTTTGGATCGCCTAACTTTATGGCACCATCAAATATGAGCGGAGGACCCATAGTTTTGGGCAGTACTGTTACTGCTGGCTTTTCACTGGTTGATCCTGATTATGCACAGAGTAAATGCATTCTCCTGTGGGCTCACAATCCAGAAGCATCCTGGCCTGGATTGTATATGTACGATATCAATCAGGGATTAAAAAATGGAGCAAAGCTTATTGTGGTGGATCCACGTAAAACCAATTTTGCAAAAAAAGCTGATCTGTGGTTGCAGATCAGGCCGGGTACGGATGTTGCACTGTTGCTTGCAATGTTGCATGTTATTATTAAAGATAAATTGTATGATAGGGAATTTGTTGAAAAATGGACTAATGGGTTTGACAAACTTGAAGAACATGTAGAAGAATTTACCCCCAAACGATGTGAAACGATTACATGGATACCTGCCGACAAAATTATTGCAGCTGCAACTATGTTTGCAACAACAAAACCTTCCTGTATTGGGCCTGGTATGGGAGGGGTATGTCAGGCAAACGATGCATTTGATTTAACACGAGGCCTGACCATACTGAGCGCAATTACTGGCAATCTTGAAGTGCCTGGGGGCAATCTCAATTGTACTCCTCCAACCGGCAAAAGGAGTTGCTATGGCCCTGATTTTGATGCAGCGCGCAATCTTCCTAAAGATATCGCCAAAAAGAAATTGGGCGTTGACAAGTATCCGTTACTTATGAATATACCATGTCCTCCTCAGGTTGTATGGCCTGCAATTATTGAAGGGAAACCATATCCTGTAAAAGCTATTGGCCTTTTTGCAAATAACAGTGTATGTGCATACCCTAACTCTGCATTTGTGCGGGAAGCGCTGATGAAGCTTGATTTTTTATTTGCCGTTGATTATTTTCATACACCTACTACACAGCTTGCTGATGTCATCCTACCACCAGCTCACTGGAGTGAACGTGATGATATTGAAGATCTGTTAATGAAAAACCATGTATTCTGTCAACAGAAAGCAGTTAATCCAATTCCTGAATGCCGTGATGAAAAACAGATGCTTGTTGACCTTGCAAAAAGGATGAATCTGTCAGGTTATTTTAAGTCAGTTGAAGAAATGCTAGATTACAGACTTGAGCCAATTGGTATGACTTTTGAAGAATTTAAAAAAATTGGTATGTATGCTACCCCAATAGAATATAAACGCTATGAGAAAAAAGGAACGTTTAAAACACCATCAGGCAAAGTTGAAATATTTGCTACTTTTCTTCCAATGATAAATGTTTCTCCGCTCCCTGTCTTCCGTGAGCCTGATGAGGGGCCTATTGCTTCACCAGATTTGTATAAGGAATATCCATTAATCCTTACCACAGGTGGAAGAATTCTTGAATACTACCATTCCTCACACAGGAACATTCCTTCGTTACGTAAAAAACACCCTGACCCTGAACTTCAAATCCATCCAGATACAGCAAAAAAACTAGATGTGTGTGATGGTGAATGGGTCTATCTTGTAACAAAAAGAGGCAGAATTGAAATCAGAGCAAAATATTTTGATGGGATTGATCCACGTGTTGTACATTCACCACATGGATTTTGGTATGGGGTTGAAGATGGATGGAAGCGGATAAACATAAATATGATAACAAGTGATGCGCCATTATGTCCTGCCAGCGCTTCAGTACCTATAAAAGCATTACTATGTAGAATTGAAAAAATAGCTTAACACAGGAGTGGAATGATGCGTGCAGTAATGCTCACAGGCCCTAAAAAAATGGAATGCGTTACTTATGAAATGCCCCGGGATGATGGCAATCACGTGATTATTCGGGTAAGTGCTTGTGGCATTTGTGGATCTGATATGCATTACTGGGAAAGTGGAATCGGAATGCACGGTTCAAGCAATATTATACTGGGGCATGAATTCTGTGGGAGGGTATATTCACCTGGTAACCGCAGTGATTTGCAGGTTGGTGATAGGGTAGCTGCTTTGCCTATTGATCCGTGCGGTCAATGTTATTCATGCCGTATTGGTGCGCATAACATCTGCTCAATGGCACATAAACGGAATATCATTGGGAATAATGTTCATGGTGCGTATGCAGAATATGTTTGTGTCCGGCCTGATATGGTGCGTAAGTTGCCGGAAGCAATAGATGACAAAGAAGGAGCCTTAATTGAGCCTGCAGCAGTGGCTTTGCATGCCATACATCAGGCTCACATACAAAAAGAAGATAGGGTATTGGTGATAGGTGGAGGACCAATTGGGCTTTTATGTGCATTATGGGCAAAGGCTTACGGAGCTGTATGTGTTGTAGTAGTGGAGATAGATCAATTCAGGAAATCCTTTGCCGAGGGATTCCCTGCAATTGATGCGGTTATTGATGCAAATGACCCTGATATGCGAAAGAAATTAAAATTAATTTCAGATGGAGGATTTACCGTTGCCATGGAAACATCAGCAACAGATGCAGGTATACACACTGCTACTATGGCGCTAACACCTAAAGGAAGGCTGGTCCTTGCAGGTATTAATTTCCAAAATCAATCGGTTCCTACGCTATTGTTGATTGCAAAAGAGATAATTCAGATTGGATCCATGGGGTATACTGTATCGGAATTTGATTCGGTTATTGAAGCTTGTGAAAATAAGGTACTGGCGATAGCTCCTTTAGTTACCCATACTGTAATGCTTGACCAGCTGCCGTACACTATGACAAAACTTTACAATAAATCTATTGATGCGATAAAGATTGTAGTTACACCGTGAAAGTATTCACCACGAAAATGGTTCGGAAACTAGTGTATTAATATTTTCTCTTGGTTGTATTACAAATCTGAAACGATAACGTGCATTCAATGGAGGATTATACCACCGGGTTTCGTATATTGCCATGCCTTCTTTTGTTATACTTCCAGTAAATATAACTGCTATATCATAACCGGTATCATCTACTGGGATACCATTCTGAGTAAATATCATAAATTTATTATCCATCTCAGAGCTATATTCAATTGTAACAAGAGGTTTATGGAATTCCAATCTATCAGGTGGAATGTCTTCCCATCTGAATAATACATACGATTCGTCAACACCAGGATTGACTATATATTGTGGTTGTGTTACTGCTTTACGCTTGCACACGGCAGGCATAGGATATTTTTTCATAAAAGAATTACTCTTTAAAGAATAATTTTTTATCCAGTTACTATCGCCAATGTAAGTATTCATAGATTTTGTTAACTCTGCATACTGTAATGCCAGGTACGGCTGTGTGTTGGGACCATACAGTGTATGGCCGCCTTCATAATGCTGCATGGAATATTCTTCTGGTGTTGTGCAGTAGCCAGTATATCCATTTGCACAGCTTATAACTATAGGGGTGAGTGCCTGATGCGATTGTGCTGCAGCTTTAGCAATGCGATTTCCCGATTCAAAAGTTACTTCAAATGGTACTGGAAGTAAAAGTATATTGTTAATCCTTATTGCTTGAAACGTTAGGTTATGCGGAAAATCATTTTTTGGGAGGATTAATGGTTGCAATGGTCCACCTGTAATAATTTTTTGCTTTTGGCAACCTATAGGCATACAGCTTTTTGAGCCTTCTTTAAAAAAAGGCATACTACTTACCACAGGTGTTGGTCCTCCATCACTTGCACCCGCAAGTAATGTATTACCAACCTTTGGAGTGCACAATGATACTGCATATAGTGTTGGTTCTTTATATGCATCAATTTCCCGCAGAATACTTTTGATGTTTACATGTAGTGTAAAGTGGCTTTGTAATTCGTTATATAGTATGATTGATTGTTGGCCAAGAAGAATTCCCAATCGTTTTGCTTCTTCAAATCCCTGTCTGCCTTTTGGTATGTTTGGTGCACAATCAGCATGTGTACCATTACACACAGCATGTACAAATCCACTGATTCCCTGTCGCTGTATTTCCCATTCTAGTTCACGCTCAATGTAGGCAAATACATCACCACTGTATAAGGTGTTGGTGTTGGGTATTGTAGTGCCGTGAATAGAGTACACAGTAAATGCAGCCAAAGGTTTTTGCTTTCCTTCATCAATACTATCCACCCTTAGCATGTGCATTATAGGGTTTACTGCTTTCAAAGGATTGTTTGTAGGAGCGTTAGAATTGGCTGTGAATGCATTGAGGCTTCGGTTACGTGTGAATCCATAAAGTGCCTTGGCACCATAGGCAATCTTTGCTGGCTTACGGGATGAATATGCTTTCATGATTGCAGTTGCAATCTGATTGCATAAAAAATTAAAATATTCGTGATCAAATCCTGCTGCATTGGAAGCAAATCGGTTGTAAAAATTGCTTTCAAAATAATTCCCAGGACCAGAATGTGTATGAGTTCCAGCCATCATAATGCCTTCATATGAAAGGTCGGTGGTTTTACTTACAAGCTGGGCAATTTTTTTCTGAACAAGGCTTGATCCTGAGAGTAAATCGCACTGTATCAGCGCAATTGCATTGTTACCCGATTTCAGATAGATTACCCGAGCATATAACCTTGTACGAAATCCTTGAGCAAAGTGTGCATTAGAAGAATATCCTGCAAGTGGCATTCCGGGTGGAGGTGTGATGTCAACCTTAGAAGCACCTGCAAGCAACACAAGCGAATCTGATGGAATAGGGTGCTCATAGGAGATATGTACTTCTTGTAATGAACTGCATTGCAAAAGGAATATGCATGCTAAAAGGTATAACATTCTAATGATATATTGACGCATGGTGGTCACCATAGATCTATAAAATGAGTGTTCGCTCACTTTGCCATGAAGGATTCATTTGGTCAAATATTTTTTAATTTTTCTTACCAAATCAGCATACGTTTTAGCTTAAAATACTCTGTCTATCTGGTAGTTAACCTTATGTGTAATTATACCTCTTTTGGATTAACACCTAAATATTTATAAATGATACCATGTTTATACACGTATGAAAGAAGTGATGAATAAAAATAGGGAAAATGACGTTTCAACCACCACACCACTTTAGCATCCGGTTGCGTAATAATATAAAGTTTTTGCCTTACAATTGATGTATAAATGTGCTCTGCAACATCGTCTGCAGTTGCAAAAGTCTTTTCAAAAAATTTTTGAGCCAGTAGTTTATGACGTTTGTCTGTATAGGTAAAACTATCCATAAGATTGGTCTTGAAAAAACTTGGGCAGGCAACTGAAACGTGTATATTGAAGGGCGATAGCTCCTGATATAATGTCTCAGACAGTGAGATAACTGCAGCCTTGGTCATGTTGTAACACGCCATCTCTGGCATTGATGCAAAGCCGGTAAATGAAGCGACGTTGACAATATGTCCATATCCCTGTGATTTGAATATTGGTATAAATGTCCTGCACATAAGAATTGAGCTTTTCGTGTTAATTGTGTATATCCAGTCCCAGGTTGCGAGTGTAATTTTTTCAAAATATCCTGCTGCAGCAACACCCGCATTATTAATAAGAATGTCAATGCCATTATATTTCTTTATTACTGCATCAAATAGTTTTTTTATATCTTTTTCTTTTGTGACATCACATAAACATGGGATGGCATTGCCACCATTTTGGTTGACAAGCATTGTAGTTTCTTTTGTTCTTTTGCTAATTTTATCAGCAATAATAATATTCCATCCCCTCTTTGCAAAAATAATTGCCAGTGATTTGCCAAGACCACTCCCGGCTCCTGTGATCAGGACACGCTTGTCAGGATATTTATTTTCTAACTGCATACACACCTCCAGATAGTTTTATTTATTTTAGTACTAGCTTTCTTATTTTTGACGGGCATGTTGAAACACACAGTCCGCATCCCATACATTGTGTTGAGTTAGTAGCAGGACCATCATCATTTAGTGATATAGCATCAAACTGGCACCGTGATATGCATGTACCGCAATGCGAGCACAATGTTCTATCTGTTATTAGTACTGAATATCCCGAATCACGGATAATCGGGATGCCATATTTTTTGTACAAATACAAAGGAATACATGATGAGCTTTTGCAATTACATAGCACATATCCTTTTTTGCCAGTAGGGCGTGACACTGTCATTATTTGATGTACAAGCCCTTGCTCTTCACATTCTTTAAGTTTATCTAAAACACGTTGTGGGACTTCAAAGTTTTCATGGTAACCATCTTTTGATAAATGCTCAAGGCTTTCTACAAAATAAAAACCCATGCAGGTATCCCGGGGAATGAGATTATCCGGCATAAAGTATGATTTACACGAACATGGCGATACAGAGGTAATGCGTGCTCGTTTCACTAATGTGAGAATATCACTATACGGCATTATCACAGCTGAGTTTTTTGAAGGTATGATGATACCGGTGAAGTAATTACAAAACCAGTCAAATAGCTTCTTTAAAAATTTTCCACATGCAGGATGGAGAATTGCCCTGCCCCAGGCAAGAAAAAATTCAAGACAGCGAAATTCAAGGTATTGGCCAAAATAACCACCCAGCAGTGAATCAAAGTAAAACAATGCCATTTTGAAATACTTCATACCAGCCCACGCTTTTTTAATTCTTTTATGTATAATGTATACCAGTATTTATGTGAATTTTGAACCCATAGAGGGCTTATATTTTTAAATTCTGGGTGTTTATCTAGAAAATGTTCAATGAAGGGGTCAGAGCAATTAATGAATAGCTCAAAATCATGAATTATTGATGTAAGTATTTCATCTGAAAGTTTGTGAGGTTTAATGTGTGTATGGAACCGATAACGCTGGCGCAATTCCCAAAGTAGAGCAATTATTGTAAAAAAAACACATATAAAGAAGAAAACAGCAGTATGCAGGGCAGACACCCTGTATTCAAGTTTGGGTTTAGACATGGTTGTTGTAATT
>JAOAIH010000035.1:22225-32733 GCA_026414805.1 Spirochaetota bacterium
CCTTTTAGAAGTTGTTCAAATTTTTTTGCATCGGCGATAGTCCCTACAATTGCTCCATAGTGCATGGGTATTGCCACTTTTGGTTTTATAGCAATTGCAGCCTGGGCAGCTTCCTCAGCTGTCATTACGTAAGTGCCAGATACAGGAAGCAGTGCAATATCAATATTTTGTAGTGAGTTCATCTCAGGTATATAATCTGTATCACCTGCAAGATAAATACGCACACCTTGCACACTAATAATATATCCAACCCAACCCTTGTCTTTGGTATGAAATTGTTTATTAGTATTGTATGCGGGTACAGCCTGAAGTGTAATACCTTTAACAGATAATGTTTGGCCTGTTTTTATAGTTTTTACTGTACCGGTAAGTTTACTTATGCAATCACCAGGTGCTACGATAACAGTATCTTTGGTTTGTATCTTTTTAATGTCATCAGGTGAACAGTGGTCAAAATGTTCATGGGTAATCAGTATAATATCTGCTTTGTCTTGCTTTTTGATATTGTAGGGGTCAGTATAGATTATTACATCATTAACAATTTTAAAGCAGTCATGCCCTAACCAGTGAATTGCATTTACCATAGCGTGTACCTCCTTAGTTGTTTTTGCACTACAAGTCATTGCAATAAATAGATAAATGCAAAGAACTGTAAATACTATGAATATCATTAATATAAATCTTTTCATATGAACCTCCAATTATGTATTGAATTTTAACAACGTCTTCCCACGCTCACTTTTGAAACTCCTTGCTATCATTTGGGATTTGGTTTGAAATATTGTTGCAGTGCTTTTGGTTTAGATATAAAATTCAAATGCTGCTAATGAAAACTTAATTCAAATTAGCAGTGTGATCATACCAAACGCGTTTCCAAATCCCAACCGTCATTCCTACCTTGATATAGAATCTTACTTTGCATCAATTATTATCCTGAACTATTTGCTGAAATAAATTCAGGAAAGTTTCAGAAATGCCCTTTTCATTAATGAAGTACAACAATACCGTGTGCAATTATAAATTAAAGATTTAAAGTACGGTTCTAAAATATCTATATAAAACAAAAAAATCAATTTAAAAATAGTATTCCCTAATACAAAAAAATATTGCTATTATCAAGATACAAAGTATACCATGCTGTATTGTAATGATTCCATTTGTGGGGGGCTTTATGAAATTATCCCAGTATTTTCTATCACAGTATGCTGAACGTTCGTATATAATTCAGGAGAAAGCCAGAGCGCTATTTTACTTCCTTATGACATTTATTGTTTTGATTCCTATTGCAATGGGAGCATTTAATATTGTTCAATATCAGGGTATATTTGGTACAGCAAATGTGATATTGGTAATATTGCTAATAACGGTTATTGGTGGCTTGATATTGCTAAAGAAAGGGCAGTATAATGCAAGTGCTAACCTGTTGGCAACAGTTGCGGCACTATCCCTTGTGGCAGCTATGTTTTATAATGGCTTTCAGGCCAAAAATACTGACCATCTTTCATTCACATTTTATATGCCTGTGATTATTATCCTTACTGCATTATTCAGCAGATCACGCTGGGTAGTTGGCATCAGTGTTTTCTTCATTATCAGTACAATAGTATGTACAGTGCTGATGAGCGGCATATTAACAGATGTTTATCTTAGAGTTTTGAAGGAGTTTTTGGTTGATTATATATTTTCAATACTTTTATCATTTATACTATGTTTGCTTATTGTGAGGTTAAATGCAAGAAATCTACAGCAGCTTGAAAAGGAATCGTTGGAAAACCTGAAACAGCGAGATGTAATCAAAAATTTATTGCTCTCTGTACAGGATTTAACCCGCCAATTGACAAAACTTGCAGAGGAAAGTTCACAGTCATCAGAAGTTTTTTCCAACAGTGCGCAGTCACAGGCAGCATCTGCAGAAGAAATAACATCAACTGTGGAAGAGATGACTGCTGGTGTAGAAAGCATAAGTGATTCGGTGAGCCGACAGTTTGATATGATTAATCGCCTCATTGAACGGATTACAGAGCTGTCCGGTTTTATTGAAAATATGGGAAAACGTGTGACCGAGGCATCAGCAAAGGCAGAAGATGTTTCAAAACAGGGAACAGGTGTGGAAGGATCGCTCAATACCATGAATGCAAGTATGGGAAGTATCTTAAAGAGTTCACAGGATATGAACAATATCATAGAAATCATCAATGATATAGCTGACCAGATAAATCTACTTTCGCTCAACGCAGCAATTGAGGCAGCGCGTGCAGGAGATGCGGGAAGAGGATTTGCAGTTGTTGCAGATGAAATATCAAAACTGGCCGACAGGACAACTACCAGTATTAAAGAGATAGCTCAGCTTATTACAATAAACGTTAAGGAAATACAGAGTGGGTTTGCCAATATTGAAAAGATGACTGATAGTATACGAAAGATGGTGGGAGCCGTGGCAATGATCTCTGCAGAGATGAAGGATCTGTATACATCGATGCAGATGCAGCTTACCAATAATGAGCAGGTGCGAAGTGATGCACAGACATTAAAGAATTTTTCGGACAGCATACTTGCAGCTATAGAAGAGCAAAAGACCGCTGCTTCAGAAATTGCAAAGTCAATAGCAGCAGTCAATGATACTGCACAGAGCAATGCATCAGGGTCAATTAAACTTGCTGAAAATGCTGTAGAATTGTTGAAACTTGCACGTGGGCTTGAAAGTGAGATTACGAATGTATAACTGCAATGAAAGCTGAATGGGGCATTTACACACATCCACTTCTGGCTTATCGTATATTTACTATAAAAAAGCATATTTACACCAAGATTGCAGAATGTGAGGTGTATATTACTGTAGATGATGAGCCAATACCTTTTGAAGAAGCCACTGACAGGAGCTATCGCCCTATAAAACCTGGACAGGTATGGGGCAAAGCGTATACCTGTGCTTGGTTTCACTGTAGAGGAAAAATCCCACCACACTATATACATGACCATATTGTGTGCTGTATAGATATTGGAGGGGAAGGTTTACAGGTTAATACACATGGTGAACCTTTAGCTGCAATAAACAGCCGTATTACATTTATGGATTATCTGCAACCAACGTGGGAAATGAGGGTTATTGAAATTGATGAAAATATACAGCGCTCGGGAATGATTGATATTTGGATAGATGCAGGATTTAACGGTAAAATAATTCAACCGTTTGGAAAAGCCCGCTTTAAGTACGCGTATATAGCATTGTGCCGTGATGATATTAAGAATTTCTACTATGACTATCTGACTCTTGTATATGCGTATTGTGCCACTCATAATACTGTATTAAAAAATACTATAATGCAATTGCTTGATGCATCGTATGCTGCTGTGCATAATTTTTCTCTTGCAAATGTGGCTGAGGCGCACAACATTATTTTGGCAATGTACGATCTTAAAGGGAAAACACAAGAGGTATTTCTTACTGCGGTAGGGCAGGCACATCTTGATTTGGCGTGGCTGTGGCCAGTAAGGGAAACAAAGCGCAAAGCAGTACGGACCTTTATTAATGCACTGCACAACATACAGAAGTATCCTGAGTTTGTATGTGGTATAAGCCAACCTCAGATGCTTACCTGGATAAAAGAGAGCCAGCCCAAACTGTACAACAAGATAAAACATGCAGTTTCAAAAGGAAATATTGAACTGCAGGGAGGCATGTGGGTAGAGTGCGATACCAATCTGCCTTGTGGTGAGTCGCTAGTGCGTCAAATATACTATGGCAAAGAATTTTTTAAACAGGAATTTGGCTGTGATGTAAATACCTGCTGGTTGCCTGATGCTTTTGGGTTTAGTGGTAATCTGCCTCAAATATTGAAGAAATCAGGAATTAAATATTTTAGTACAATAAAGCTTGCATGGAATGAATATAATACGTTTCCGTATACTACATTTAACTGGGTAGGCATTGATGGTAGCAGCGTTGTAGCGCATATTCCACCTGAAGGCGATTACACAAGTGGGGCAACTCCACTGTGTGTTAAGGCAGCAATTGAAAACTTCAGGGAAAAGGATATATGTAATAACGCGCTATTGGTATATGGCAACGGCGATGGCGGGGGAGGTCCCACGCAAACTCATATAGAATTGATACAACGGCAAAGCAGGTTGAAGTTTTTACCCAAAGTTGAGTTTGGGAGTGCCGTCAATTATTTTAAAAGGTTAGAAATGTATACACATGAATTGCCAGTGTATCACGGTGAACTGTATTTAGAAAAACATCAGGGGACATACACTACACAGGCACGCAGTAAATATTATAATCGCAAACTTGAAATTGCACTTCATGATGCCGAATTCTTAGCAACGCATGCCTATCTCAAAGGGTTCCCATATCCTCATCAATTCTTTGAAACTGTATGGAAAGAGATGTTGCTGTACCAGTTTCACGATATCCTGCCTGGCTCAAGCGTCAAACGGGTGTACGATGAAAGCCTGCAAAGGTACCAAGCATTATTAGAACAGTTGCAGGCAATGATTAATACTTTAATCGATTATCTGTCAAGTTCAGATGCAATTGATGTTACATGTATTAATACTGTGCCGTTTACACGCAAAGAATTTTATAAGGGCGATAGCTTTTGGTATTATAGCCAGGTAGAGGGATTCTCTGCATCTAAGATGGTGGCTGTACATAATAATTTTCCTTTGTTTTATGGCGATAGTTATATTGAGAATGAATTTCTGCGGGTTACATTTGCTAAAGAAGGATATATCGTTTCTTTATATGATAAAGAAAGTAATCGTGAAGTATGTGGAAAGTATTTAAATAAGCTGGTGCTTTACACAGATAGATTCCGATTTTATAATGCATGGGATATTGATATTAATTATCACAAGAAAGGCAAAAAGGCATTACGGCTTGTTGGATATAAAACGTTTATTGATGGGCCAATGGTGATACGGCGTAATTATTATAAACACAAAAAAACAACGCTGACACAGGACGTCATTTTGTATGCAGGAAAACCATATATAGAATTTAGCACTAAGTGTGAATATCACCAAACATTTAAGATGTTGCGCGCTGATTTTGCTCCATCAGTGTACAGTGATACTGTAACATGTGACATACAATTTGGGAACATAAGGCGAAGTACACATAATTCAACATCAATTGAAAAAGCACAGTTTGAAATTTGTGCTCACAAGTGGGTGGATGTTTCAGATGATAGGTATGGAGTATCATTACTCAACGATTGCAAATATGGACACAGAGTCAAAGATGGTATTATTAGCCTTAATCTTTTGCGTTCGCCTGTATATCCAGACCCAACCGCAGACAGAGGCACCCATACATTTCAATATGCACTGTATCCACATAAAGGAGATATCAACCATTCAGAAACTATTGCTTTAGGATATCATTTTAATTACTTGCCTATTATCGTTAGAAAGAGTGTAGATATACAACCACTTATTACAGTACATGACAACAGCATTGTAATAGAAACCATAAAAAAAGCAGAAAAAGAGGATGCGATAGTAATTCGATTGTATGAATGTCATGGCAATGCTACCTCTGCAACATTTGATGCAGGATTTTCTTATAAAGATGTGTACGAAGCTGATCTTCTTGAAAACGTTGTGAAAAAGATTGAAGGAAGAGCTTTACATTTTAGAAGATTTGAAATAAAGACGCTTGTATTTAGATTGTAGCGAATCCATATAATGCTGTTATCTCTTCTGTATCATAACATTGTTGTTGCTTGCCTGCGTTGTACTAGTGTTGCAAGAATATCAGCCAGTTTTTGGTCGGTTAATGGATAAAAAATAAATGGAATGGTGCCAATGATACAACTTATTGCTGGCACTATTGTTATGGAAAAGAATGCACCATTCTGTATTTCAGGTGTAATAGTAACTCCTGATGAATACCCTATTGCCACCATAACCAAACCAAAAGCCAGTGTGGCTAGTGCACCCATCAATTTGGAGATAAATGTAAGCCCTGCAAAACTTACCCCTTCGGTTCGCTGTCCAGTTTTAAATTCGTAATAGTCAACACAATCGGCAATCATGGCAGTTTGAACAACTATAAAAAAGCCAGTAAAGAAACCTGAAACAAAAAGCATGCTCACAAAAATCCACAGGTTATTATGGCCAACAAAATACATTGCTGCATACACAAAAGCTGCTATAATACTGGAAGCTATCATCAATGTTTTCTTTGACATATATTGCAGCACATATGGCGTAATAATGTTTGATATAATAATTGCAGCTATGAGTGCACCACCAAGCAGGGTAAATATTTTTTCACTGCCAAACACTATGACTGCAACAACAGCTCCTCCAACCTGTACTATGTTGCGGCCAAAGTTTAATGCACTTGCAAGCAGTACTAGCAAAAACGGTTTATTGGTCACTATTGCTTGAAGCATTTGCCTGAATGTTTGCTTCTGCTTATGTGGCACCTTTTCTTGGGTATTAAAAAACGCCAGAGTAAAGAGGCTCATGCCAATAATTGAAACAAGTATGGCAGTACGTGTCCAGCCACTTGCTGTTGTTTTATCAGAAAACGATAGCCAGTATGCTAGTAGTGGACTTGCAATGGTAGTGACTGCCAGTGCTATCGCTTGCAACGTACGTGCAAGTGCAATAAGACTAACTCTGTCATGAATGGTAACTGTTATGGAACCAGCCAATCCCCAGTAAGGGACATCAGCTATTGTGTAAATCATTCCCCATAGTACATATACGATGCCAAAATAAATGAGTTTATATGTCTCAACAGTTTTTGGAATTGCAAAAAGCATGATTGTCAGCAGCGCTATAGGAAATGCAGTAAAAAGTATATATGGCCGTAATTTGCCCCAGCGTGTACGAGTGTGATCCACAATCATACCCATGATGAAATCATTAATAGCATCCCATATTTTAGCACCTGTAATAATTGCAGTGAGTGTTGCAATTCCTTGGGTACTAAAACCTACAGCCTCATAAAGGTATACCAACATAAATGTTACAGTGAATGTAATCACCATGTTTTGACCAAATCCTGCAATTGCAAATGAGTATTTTTCTTTGCGTGATAGTTGTGTGGTTGAAGACATTGTGTGCCCCTTTAATAAAAAAGAATAATTCAGGTCTAAAGATTACCAATACCTGTATTGTACACTGTCATGCTGAACTTCATTCAGCATCTATTTACCAATATAATTATCTCATTAGTCAACATTAAAATAAAACACTTACATAATGAGGAGTGTGTACTATTTCATGTTATATTCATCACCACATTTAAAAAATTAAATAGTGAATTATCATTCTAATTATTGAAATAAAAATACAATTGACAATTGAATTTTTTACTAACACAATTAAAAAAATATCAGAAGGTTATGATGCTATGAAATCACGTACAATTGTGGTAACTGGTGGCAATGCGGGAATTGGAAAAGCTATTGCCACTGAATTGGCAAAACAAAATCACCATGTTATTATTATTTCACGCAATCCGGTAAAAGGGCAAAAAGCATGTGATGAAATTAAAAATGCTACTGGGAATTTGCATGTTGACGTGATTGTAGGCGATCTTGGGTCAATACAATCTGTTAAAAATATCGCACAGAATATAATAAACAAATTTCCTGATGTTTCAGTACTGATTAATAATGCAGGTATATGGCCAACAAAACTTGAGATAAATCCTGATGGCCTTGAGATGGCGTTTATGGTCAATCACATGGCACCACTTATATTGAGCACCTTGCTATATCCACAATTGAAAAATAATACTCCAGCACGAATTGTAAATGTCAATGCAGGGTTGTATATCTTTGGCACGGTTGATCTGGAAAGAACACCGTACGGTAAGGATTTTGGAAGGTTTTCCACATATATGAATACAAAATTATGCAATATATACTTTACGCAGAAGTTTGCACAGATAATTGAGCACAGTGGCGTGACAATCAATGCGGTTCATCCTGGAGTTATTAGGACAAATTTAGGCGATAGCTCCGGAATAACAGGCTTACTGTTGCGATTGTTAAAGCTTGCTTTAGCAAAACCTGAGTATGGTGCACAGGCGCCAGTGTGGCTTGCTGTAAGCCCAGACATTGAAAACATCAATGGGAAATTTTTCGATAGGTTTACTCAGAAACCATATGCAAAAAATGCCGTAGACACTTCAGTGCGCGATAAACTCTGGAATTTAAGCTTACAGCTGGCATCGCTGAAGTTTAAATAAAGAGTATTGTGTCTGTCAAGGGACATTGTATTCAGTTTTTAGAAGCCCCCTTATTTTTGAAATATAAGACTTTTTCAATCTGTGCTACTGTATTCCCGGATTTGTCTTTCCACTCAATTGTGTATGTTCGTTCAATTGATTGTTTATGTTGCAATTCACGCTGTATACTGTCAAATTCTTCATCAGGAATTTTTATTTTTGCTATAAGGGATGAACGTGCAGGCTTTAGGAAACGAATGTTGGAAGATTTGTCCCACAATATGTATTTGTCTCTAAATTTTCGTAAAAACAACGTAAAATGCACACCATCAACTGCACTGTAGATATGTCCGCCATATATGGTGCCAACAAAATTTTTTGTAGTCCATTTATATGGCAATTTTATATGTGCTTCATTTTCATCAGGTGAAATATAAATTACTCTCCCCCCGGTTCTTCTATAAAAAGGTATGGAGTTAAAAAATAATTGTAACAACAGTGATTTAACAGAAGCTTGCATATACGCACCTCCATTATGGTATGTGAATACTATTTATTTGCATGTGTTAAAATCTTTTTTAATATATCCATAGCAGCATCCTGCTGTTTTGGAGGAATTGTAGAAGTAATTTCTCCTGTTACAGCATCCATTATTGCAAGAATATCTTTTCTTATAGTTATGCCCTTTTCAGTTAACTGAACAATTATGGCTCTTCGGTCTTTAGGATCATGCATTCGCATTACGAGGCCATCTTTTTCCATGCGGTCAATAATCCCTGTCATGCTTGAAGGCTCTAGCCCTGCAAGTTTGCCAAGGTCATTAATTTTAATACCTTCATCCTTGCCAAATTTACCTAACATATTCCCCATTCCATCATCCATCCATAGCCATAACAGCACGCCGATATATGCTGGTTTGACAAAAGTATAGCCTGCGTCTTTAAAACGCTTTTTTAATAGTGAAGTAAGCGATAGCGATACGCGTGTCACCAGGTAATAGAGGCAATCGTTGGGATGAAGAGATTCCATAAAAGAAAGGTCCATAACAATTATTATTACGTATACAAATAATACGTATACGTAATAAAGTCAATCTATTTTTATGTATTAGAGCAAATATTTGTACACTCTTTAGCGTATAATGTTACCCATACCCTTTTTAGGAAAGGGGAATAGTATGCTAAAAATGAATTCTGGATAATGCGCTTTCACTATATTTAGGCCACAACAAAAGTGAATATTTAGACTTTTTTATCTGGGAAAAGATCGTTTTACCAAGCGCCATATAGTGGTCCAAATGTTAAATCTACTTGACAAAACATAATTTTAGTGTGACTGTGATTGCTGCATATACAGGGGCGATTAGCTCAGCAGGTCAGAGCGCCTGCCTCACATGCAGGAGGTCACTGGTTCGAATCCGGTATCGCCCACATCCAGTAAAAAATGCTACTAAATCATCGTGTGTTGTTGTGTATTTCCGTATATAGACGTTATTCAGAGAGCTATCGCCTATTGCAATACCGCATATATACTTTCTCCACACATAAAGATTGCATAGCATTAATGAGTAAGGATTTTTCAAAGTATCATAGTGTAAAGCATCGGGAAGCGATAGCTCCTGTGATTTGGCAATTGCTTCTTTAAGGGTCCACAGTTGCAAAAATCGCTTACTTTTTCCCCATGGCATGTGATTAATATATTTCTGTTCGGATGGCGCGAAGTAGCGCTGTATGATTGCGTTTTGATATGCGACAAGTCGGGTGCAAGGTTCAATGTCAATGCCATGCGGTGTATGAAACAAAGATGCTGCAACAGCGCCATGTGTATGTGACAACGATATATAGAATCTCTGATTGTTGTGTAAAGCAGTTCGTTTGGTACTGTTGTAATTTAGTGTATCAAATCCTGCGAGTTTACCCAATGCTTTCAATGCACAGCTGGATATTAAAAATTCAGACTTTTTGATCTCAGATTGCAATGAATTATACTTGTGTTTTTCGGTATCTGAAAGTAATGAAAAAAGATATTCTTTGTCTTGTGGTGATATGGTGGTGTAGCGAATACACATGAAATGTAGTAAAGGATTATTCATAAATGATATATTAGTGTACAACCGTATTGACAGTGTGAAAACAACAGGTACAAATTGCAAGGCATTTATGGGCTGAAGAAAGTAATAAAAAAATTTTTATGCAGAGAACGTTAAGAAAAGATAGAAAAGAGAATTTTTCCAAATTATCTTGAAATTCTTAGCTCTCAGCGAGCTCTGCGTGATGTAGAATGAAGTAACACGCAGAGGACACAGAGTATACGG
>JAOAIH010000036.1:0-27568 GCA_026414805.1 Spirochaetota bacterium
TTCTTACGGTATGATGAAGTTTACCGCAAGAGGTATTCCATTGCCGGGTGGGTGTAGTAGTAATAAGGGTCAGAGCCCTATAGCAGCTTTACAACAGTAACTATCGCATATTCAAAAGAGGTGCAATTCCAGTAGTAGATGGGTTTTCTATTACACCTACTTCAGTAATAATAGCAGTAATATTTTCTGCTGGTGTCACATCAAATGCTGGATTTTTTATAAATATCCCTTCAGGAGCTATCTGTACACCCTGAATAAATGCAACTTCATCAATGCTGCGCTCCTCGATTATTATGCTATTTCCATCAGGGGTATCTGGATCCAATGTTGAAAGTGGTGCTGCTACATAAAACGGTATATTATGAACTTTTGCTAAAATTGACATTGTGTATGTTCCAATCTTATTGGCAGTATCACCATTGGCTGCAATTCTATCAGCTCCCACAATAACACACTGTATCTCACCCCTCTTCATGAAATGACCTGCCATATTGTCACAAATAAGAGTTGTGTCAATGCCATCTTTAAAAAGCTCCCACGCAGTAATGCGTGCACCCTGCAAATACGGCCTGGTTTCGCATGCATATACTTTTATTTTTTTTCCATGTTCAACTGCACTCCGTATCACACCTAATGCAGTTCCATAGCCACCAGTAGCTAACGCTCCTGCATTACAATACGTCATTACTGTAAAACCATCTTCAATAAACTTATGGCCATTTTCTCCAATTTTTTTATTTATTGTAATGTCTTCATCATGAATTTTTTTTGCTTCATTGACAAGATCACTTTTACATTTATCAATATCTTCTGCTTTTTCAATAATATTTTTCATTCTTTTTATAGCCCAGAAAAGATTCACTGCAGTTGGTCGTGTTGATGCAAAAATTTCACACACCTGCGTCATTTCTGTTTTAAATTCATCTATGTTACTTGTTTTACTCTTAGTTGCAGCAAGTGCTATGCCCATTGCAGCCGCTATGCCTATTGCAGGGGCGCCTCTTATTACCATTGAGCGAATAGCATCTGCAATATCATGGTAATTAGTATAATGGCGGTATACCTCCTGAATTGGTAACATCCTCTGATCTATCATGGAAACCGCTGTGTCATCCCAGTGTATGGTGTAATACATTATTTCCTCCTCCTTACTGTATGGTTCTATATTTTCTCATTCGTATTTGTCTGCCACCCTTATCCCAGGCAACTTCATCCATATGTACCTGAATTATAAAAAGGCCTCGTCCACTATTTTTTAAAAAGTTTTCAGGATCCCTTGGGTCGGCTACATTTGTAAAATCAAACCCCTTACCTTCATCTTCTATAATATACTCTACATATTCACCAGTATAATGATATTGAATGGTCACTTTGCGTTGATTAAACTTTGGGTCCTGTAAACGCTTTTGTATTTCATCATTAAATCCTTTCATTCCCTGTTCTTCACGAACTTCAGATGGTATTTCCAAATTCCCATGATACATTGCATTAGATAATGCTTCTAAAAGTGCCATTGAAATATTTTCCGCAGTTGTATGATTACAGAACTTTGCGTAGGGAAGATGCTTTGTTAATTCATATGCTACAGTTTCCGCTATAGTTTCATCTACTGGTATAACAAGAGTCTTTTGATCATATATAAGGTACTGTCCCAACTTGTTTTCCAAACTGTGTTGCTGTTTTCGCCTTAAAATATTTCTTACTATTGATGCAACTTCATTAATGTCAAAGGGTTTTCTGATAAAATCTATTGCACCATAGCGCAATGCTTTTATTGCATCCTCAATGTTACCTTGTCCAGTAATTATTAGTGTGGGCACTGGATTATCGCTTGCATTAATATGACGTAATAATTCAATTCCATCCATTTTTCTTAGTTTAATATCAGTAATGATAAGATCAAGATTTCGTTCACTACTTTTTAATAAAAAGAGTGCATCTTCTGCCTTACTCAATGAGATTATGTTATAACCTAAACGCGACAGTTTCTTTTGAAGGCTATAGCGGATGACCTCATCATCATCAACAACAACGATTGTAGGTGATTCACCATTCTTCAAGACTTCTTTTCCCCTGGAAACTCTAGTATCAGATGCCCCAACTTATCCTTTTTTGTTTTTAAATAGTGATAGTTTTCTTTAATAGGTGGTATCTCTATAGGAACTCGCTCCACAATGGTAAGTCCATACCCTTCAAGGCCAATTACTTTCTTTGGATTATTTGTCATAAGGCGGATAGTTGATAACCCCAAATCAACAAGTATCTGTGCACCTATTCCATAATCACGCAAGTCTGCAGGGAATCCTAACTTTAAATTAGCCTCTACGGTATCATAACCCTGCTCTTGTAGGTGATATGCTTTTAACTTATTACTTAAACCTATACCCCGGCCTTCCTGACGCATATATAACAACACACCAAGACCTTCTTTCTCTATCATTCGCAATGCCTGATGCAGCTGCGAACCACAATCACACCTGTGCGAACCAAACACATCACCTGTCAAACATTCGGAATGGACGCGCACCAACACATTTTCCCTTCCTGCTACTTCCCCTTTTACCAGAGCAATATGGGTTGCATTATCAACTTCGGTTTCATAAGCTATAATTGTAAAATCGCCAAATTCAGTTGGCAAATGTGCTTCTGATATCCTGCGGACAAGTCGTTCTTTATGCTGTCTAAATTTTATTAGGTCTTCTATTGTCCCAATTTTAAGATTATGCTTTTCAGCAAATTTATCTAAATCTGGACGTCGCGCCATTGTTCCATCATCATTTAAAATTTCGCACATTACTGCTGCAGGGTATAGACCAGCTAATCGTGTTAAATCAAGTGAACCCTCTGTATGCCCTGCTCTTACCAGCACTCCTCCTTTTTTTGCAGCAAGAGGGAAGATATGGCCTGGCTTATTCAAATCTTGTGGTTTTGTTCGCGGATCAATAAGTACTTGTATGGTTTTTGCCCTATCATATGCGGATATACCGGTTGTTGTCCCCTCTTTGGCATCCACTGAAACTGTAAATGCCGTACAGAATTTATCAGAATTTTCTGGTACCATTAATGGCAAACCTAATTCCTGCAATCGCTCCTGTGTCATTGCTATACATATTAATCCTTTGCCATACGTTGCCATGAAATTTATCTTATCTGGTGTACAATATTGTGCAGCAACAATAAGGTCTCCTTCATTTTCCCTGTCTTCATTATCAACAAGGATAATCATCTTTCCATTGCGTATATCTTCAATTAATTCGGGTATGGTGGCAGTCTTCATATGTTTTCTCCTATCAATTACACTAAAAAAATTAGTTTACTATAGTCAAGAGATTTATATTTTAACTTTATACTAGTAACATTTAACTATTGTAAAATTATTATCAAAAGTTTTCATATTTTGTTGACGCAAAACTATATATACAAATATACTATACAATACATGATTTTCAAGGATTCTCGACTGAGGTAGTTATATCATGCTATCCGGGAGCATAGTATGGAAGAGTTAATAGAAATTATCCAGACATTAGAATATACAGACAAAAACATTCCTGCAATAGAAATTCATTCATATTTAAACCATTTACATAAACCAGTATTTTATTCAAAAAATTTTAATAAAGAAACACCCGACAAATTTGCAGCTGTAACTGGAAAAGAATTTTTAACCATTCAGTATAATATCGCATCAGCACTTTTTAGTTATGGAGTGGAAAAAGGCAGCGTAGTTGGTATTTACAGCAGGAACAATTTATATTATGCGGCGACAGTTTTTGCTGCAATGTCCTTAGGTGCTATAGTTGCCCCAATTTACCCAACCATTTTACAAGATGAGCTGGAAGATATATTACGCGATTCGGGTTGCAAAATCCTCTTTGTTGGTGATATGGCCCAATTTCAAAAAGGATTTGCAATACTGAATAAAATCCAATCTCCATTACGCAGATTAATCACTTATTTTAATACTCATACACGACATAACCAACTAATTACTATAGATGAGTTGTTAAAATTAGGTGAAACCAAGGCTCATTATAAATCCATTAATAAAATCATACCTGATATTAATCCCGATGATAATGCAGCGCTTATATATACACCGGGGACTACTGGTGAACCCAGAGGGGCATTGCTTACCCATGGGAATCTTCTATCTCAGAAAGTTGTTATTCCAATGTTTAATTTCACTGATAAAGATATTCGCTTAGCGCATCTGCCTTTTAGCCATATATATGGCTTCTCTGCAGATTTATTAACCAGTGCATATACAGGTGCACCTATGGCAATATCTACTACATTCGAAAGTGAAGAAATATACCGTAACATGATCGAAATCAAGCCAACAGTAATTGCAACAGTTCCTAGAATGTATGAAAAATTATATATAAGTACTATTCACACCATCAAAAGATTTAATCCATTAAAAAAATTTATTTATATAACTGCAATACATGTAGGTAGAGAATGTTATATTGCCCAAACTTCAGGAGGCACAATTCCTAAAGGTGCTGATATCATCAATACTTTACTATCCCCAATAAAAAAAAGTATTCGAAAATTGATGCACATGCAACAGGTCAGGCTTCTCTTTTCCGGTGGGGCACCATTACCTTTGGATGTTGCATATTTTTTTGGCGGTATTGGTTTGCCCATTATTGAAGGGTACGGTTTAACCGAAACATCCCCAGTAGTGACTATCAACCGCATCGAGAAGAACAAACCTGGTACCGTCGGAAGTCCCGTTCCAGGAGCTGAGATTAAAATATCGGATGAAGGAGAGATACTCATCAAAGGCCCTATGGTATTTAAGGGATATAACAAAATGAGACCTGAAGAAAAAGCAGAAATTTTTACCCCTGATGGCTACTTCAGATCAGGAGATATAGGAATAATAGATGAAGATGGTTACTTACGCATTACTGGAAGGCTAAAAGATATAATAATTACTTCACAAGGTAAAAACATTGTCCCTTTGAATATAGAAAAAAAATTTGAATCAGAACCATTGATAAATTATATATGTGTAGTTGGTGACAGGAGAAAATATTTATCAGCCCTTATTGTACCTAACTTTCATCTATTACGCCAATACGCACGAGAACACGGTATCACCTGTAAAACTGATGAAGAACTAGTTTCCCATCCTCAAATACAATCATTGTATAAAACCAGGGTCAATGAAATCTGCCAGAGCTTACCACCATATGAACAAATAAAAAAATTTACACTTCTTTCACATGACTTTTCGGTAAAAGGCGGCGAACTTACCCCAACTTTTAAATTCAGGCGAAGCCAGATCCATGAAAAGTATAAAGATATTATTGACCTGATGTATCCAAAGAGCGATATTACACGATTGTAGATGAATATTTTAAACCTTAAATTCTTCTATTTCCCTATTCATTGAATTTATCTTTTCAACCAACGCTTTTGCTGTTTCGGTAATTTCAAGTCCTTTAGCAGCATTCTTTTGTGCTAGTTCATTAATTGACCCAATTGTATTTGATATTTCATCGATAGCTCTTTTCTGTTCATCCATTGCCATTTTTATCTGTTCCGATTGTGAACGTACCGCTTCAACGCTTTCAAAAGCCATTGAATTTTCTCTTGCTTGCTTGCCAACTGCCTCAGATAAAGCTGTTATATGTGAAACAATTATATCAATATCTTTAATTATAATATTAATAGTATTAATAACCTGTGCAACATTTTGCATTCCTGTCTTGATTTCCTTGTCATTGTTGAGTATAAGATTGCTAATTGTTTTTATACTTGTTGCTGTCTGATCAGCTAATTTTGAAATCTCATCAGCAACAACTGCAAAACCCCTTCCATAATCACCTGCACGAGCTGCTTCAATAGCAGCATTCAGTGACAAAAGATTTATCTTATCAGAAATATCATAGATAATAGCGATAATACCGGTTATCTCGCCTGAACTTTTCCCAATAGTATTCATGGTTTCATTCATCAATGCCAGCGATTCCTCCCCTGATTTTGCACTATGAGCAATATCCTGCATCTTCTGTAAAGCTTCCTGGGTTAATTTCACCATATCTTTCATTATGGTAGTTGTTTCTTTCATTACTTTTGATAATGATGCAATTCCTTCAAACTGTTGATCTGTATTTGATTTAACGTTTTCTGTTCCTGCAGATACCTGTTCAACTGATGCTGACACTTCTTCTATTGCAGCAGCCTGATCCTGTGAATTCTGCATAAAACCTGAAAGTATTTGCAAAAGCTGTTCTGAAAACGAATACAAATAACCTGAATTCATCTTTAAGGTATGTTTGATAAAATCATTTTGTTTTCTGTTAATTTCAGCTTCTTCTGCCATTTTTTGATGCAATATTACTGTTTCTTTTGCAATATCAAAATACTTTCGTAGAATCGCCCCCATTGACAATAATATGAAAAGAGTTATTCCCACCACAAAACGAGCATAACGAAGCTCTGGAGTGAAATCATAAAATTGCCCAGTATAGACACTGATAACATCAATCACTGCGCCATATATCGCACACATCAAACCTATAAATGACATTAAAAGATATTTCACTCGTTTGTGAATTATCATATCAATAATGAAGCTAGAAAATGCATACAGTATTAATAAAGCCAGTATGCCATCACGTACAATATAGAGTGGACCTTCAACCCCACGCCCATGGTCAGCTTGGCGCAATAACCAATCATGACGATGATGTGTAACTGAAACAAATACATCTGGATATACAAATGCAATGATAACAATAAGTATCGTAATACCCAGCATAACTCTGTAAACAATAGCATTAATCTTTTTCCATGCAGGTGTCATATCAAGCATCTGGTGGAGGAAAAATGGTATACCAAATACAAGCATCGATGCACCAACTTGTTCCATTCTATGAAATTGCATTCCGATATCAGGTTTTAAAATCCATCCCATTACAAGAATCAATGATTCACTCACTACAAATAAAAATCCTGATATTCCTATAATTACCATTGATAAATGCAGCATTTCTCTGGATTTTAAATACATGAGAATGTACAGCATCATTCCAAAAAACAAAATACCTGAACAAAAAATAGCCGGGAATATCTGGGATGCTTCTATTGTCTGTTCAAATTGTATCATGACATATATCCTTAAAAAATGTTTTCAAGATGTGTATTACTTTAGGTTAGCATTATATTACTTTGTAACGCAAGAGAAATTTATATTTATACTCAATCATTATTAAACTTTACTCCTGATCTAACCAATAAAGACATCTTCCTGAGGATATCTATATCCTGAATTTTTACCACTTCCAAATACAAAGTAACCAAATGTCACCGGCCCCACCCTTCCAATAAACATCGTAAGTGTAAGTAATAATTTACCAACTTAAAGTAAATTGTGCTGTGATACTCGTTGAAAGATTGTGTTGTAAGTTATGAAAAGTTTTACAATAGTTTAATCATACAATGATCAAAAAACTTTTATTGGTACTTTAACAAAAATTAGATTGCAAAAGTATGTATACTTCATACACTGCAATAAAACAATTGGCAGTGTAACAATACTATGGCATTGAAAGAATATTCGTTAGAGCTATCGCATAAAAATATTTTGCAGCCGTTACTACAAAAGGTAAAAGTACCAATATCAGAATATTCATTTGCTAATTTGTATCTTTTTCGTTCAGTGCACAATTACACATTAATAGAAGCTGATTGTATTGCATTACAAGGTATTACATATGATGGCAAAAAATACATCATGCCGGTGATGCCGCTTGATGAACACTATGCTGAAAAACTGATAGCACTTTTGCAACCCGATATGTATATATTCCCTATACACGATAGCTGGCTGCATTTCTTTACTGAAAAAGGCTTTACCTATCATTATAATGATGCTGATTCTGATTATGTGTACACCAAAGAAAAATTGGCAACATACTCTGGAAAAAAGCTGCACAGCAAAAAGAACCTTCTTAATCAGTTTACCGCGCAGTACAGTGTTGAAGTGCTTCCCCTAACAAAAGAAAAAATTAACGATGCACTTTTTGTACTTGAAGAATGGAAGAAAACCAATAGCAGTATTGCTGATGTAGCCGCATGTGTCGAAGCATGTATGCTGCTTGATGAATTATCGCTATGTGGGAGCGTGTATTATGTTGACGCAAAGCCCGCAGCCTTTATCATTGGCGAAGCAATCACTGATGATATGTTTGCCATTCATTTTGCAAAAGCAATTACATCCTATAAAGGTATTTATCAGTACCTTTACAACCACTGTGCTAAAGCCTTGCCAGCGCAGTATAAGTACTTTAATTTTGAGCAAGATTTAGGACTTGAACCGCTACGATTTGCAAAGCGTTCATATCAGCCCGATATGATAATACCTAAATACCGTGTGGGTGCAAAACAATTATGACAATAGAACAGCTTATTGAATATTTAAGAAATTACGAACCATTCATGAAGCAGGTAGCTGCATGGCATACTATCCCTGCAAAAGAAGCGGTGTATGCCCCATACCCCGATGACATAGATGAGCGTATACACAGTGTATATGTTAAGCGTGGTATTGAAAAGCTGTACAGCCATCAGCGTGCAGCGTATGATGCCCTTAAGCGGAAAGAAAATATTGTGGTGGTAACACCCACTGCATCAGGAAAAACATTATGTTATAATCTTCCTGTGCTCAATTTCATGGCAAAACACCCCGATGCACGGGCACTGTATATTTTCCCCACAAAAGCTCTGTCGCAGGATCAGCTTTCCGAACTGCAGGAAATCATGAAGCTTACCGGTTTATCAATCAAAACATATACCTTTGATGGCGATACACCACAATCGGCCCGCAAGGCTATACGCACGGCAGGCAATATAGTCATTACCAATCCTGATATGCTGCATTCTGGCATTCTACCGCATCACACCATCTGGGTTAAACTGTTTGAAAATCTCCAGTACGTGGTAGTTGACGAAATCCATACATACAAAGGTGTCTTTGGCAGCCATTTTGCCAATCTCATACGTAGATTAAAACGTATATGCTTGTTTTATGGAAGCTCTCCGCAGTTTATCTGCTGCTCAGCAACTATCGCCAACCCTCAGGAACTTGCCCAGAAGCTTTTTGAAATGCCATTTACTGTTATCGATAACAACGGCGCTCCCCGTGGCAAAAAGCACTTTGTGATATATAATCCACCTGTGGTTGACCAAGCACTGGGAATCAGGGCATCAGCGGTGAAGGAAGCTGCCAAAGTTGGATCACTGTGTATAAAAAATAATATCCCCACAATTATCTTTTGCCGAAGCCGCCTGCGTGTTGAAATTATTGCCACATATTTAAAAGAAAAGTGTGCGGGGTATTCCATTGCAGCTTATCGTGGGGGCTATTTGCCTAATGAGCGCAGACAGATAGAAAAAGGACTGCGTGAAAAAAAGATACACGGGGTTGTATCAACCAATGCACTTGAGTTGGGGATTGATATCGGTATGCTTGATTGTGCAATCTCAGTGGGCTATCCGGGTTCCATTGCGTCACTGCAGCAGCAATCAGGCCGTGCTGGCCGACGTGGAACTGATTCACTGGCAATAATGGTTGCTACAAGTTCGCCGCTTGATCAGTATATCGCTGCCAACCCGCATTTTGTATTTGAAAGCAACCCTGAAATGGCAAACATAAATCCTGACAACCTGCTCATTTTAATGGACCACATTAAGTGTGCTGCATTTGAGATTCCCTTTGCAATTGATGAACTGTTTACTCCGCACCACAGCACCACGCGTGAAATGCTTGAATACTTAGCTCAGAAAAATATACTGAAAGAGTCGGGTGGTAAGTTTCACTGGATGAGCGACATTTATCCGGCTAATGATATTTCGCTGCGCAGTGCTTCACAGGATAATGTGGTGATAGTTCATAACGATAATCATGCGCAGGTTATTGGCCAGATTGACCTTCCCTCAGCGCCAACCATGATACACCAGGATGCCATCTACCTGCATCAAGGGCAACAGTATTATATCGATACATTAGACTGGGACCGCAAGATAGCCTATTGCCACGAAGTGGAATCCGATTACTATACCGATGCACAAGAAAAAACCGATATCCACGTGCTGGAAGAATTTGAATCAAAGCAGCTTTCTATTGCAACCGTAAGCTTAGGTGAAGTAAACGTACGTACCAAAGCTATCATGTTTAAAAAGATTAAATTTAACACACATGAAAATATCGGCTGGGGCAAGATTAATCTTCCGGAACTAGAAATGCATTCAACGTCAGTGTGGTGCAGCTTCAATGATGACGTACTGAATTCTATGGAACGTGAAGAGGCTGGCGAAGTATTTTTAGGACTATCATACATTTTGCGAAATATTGCACCACTGTATACACTTTCAGACTACGCTGACATCCGCGTTGTATTTGAAAACCGTTCGCACTTTACAAATCAGCCAACAATATTTATTTATGATTCGATCCCCGGTGGCGTTGGCATTTCCCAGAGGATTTACCAGATATTCGGGCTGATAGCACAGGCGTCAAAAGAAGCAATAGCTGCCTGCAATTGTGCGCAGGGCTGCCCTGCCTGCATTGGGCCTATGATAACAAAAGAAGGCATTAAGCAAAAAGTAATTACACTCTTAGAAACATTGCACAATGAATCTGAAGGACAAACTCAACATATATTACACTGACAAAGGTGCACCTGTAACCGATAGCTCCTGGATAAAAGACGCTGGCGGAATTGTGATTGCCACACCGTTAGGTGATACCATTACGTTTGTTAAAAATTATAACGCCTCATCATTACATATCGATACATACCATGCTGACCTTACAGATTACTGTAACATGCATCACGTTGAAAACGTTCACCTAGACCAGTGTGTGTTTTTTGATATTGAAACGACATCGCTCACAAGCGGTACCGGAAACTACGCATTCCTGATTGGCCTGGGATATTTTAGCGGCGATACGTTTACTGTTGAACAAATCTTCATGCGCCAGTACAGCGAAGAGCCTGCAGTACTGTACCACTGCGCTGAAATACTCAACAAATTTAAAACCATTGTGACATTTAATGGCAAAACCTTTGATATCCCAATTATAAAAAATCGCTACAGGCTCAACCGCATACAGGGCTTTCCTGTCTCCATGCCTGTAATTGACCTTCTTAAACCTGCACGTGCAATCTTTAAATCAATCTATGCAAGCTGTTCATTAAAATCACTTGAAGAGCTTTTACTTGGAATTACCCGCACTGATGATATACCAGGCTATCAGATTCCTGATGTGTATTTTACCTATCAAAAGACAGGTTTTGACCCCAGATTGCCAGCTGTTATCGAACACAACCGGATAGATATCACCTCAATGGTTTTGCTACTTGTGTTTTTTAACTCACTGTACCAACTCATTCATACAAAAAAATTTGATCAGGTCCCTGCCCATCTGTATAAAAATATTGCAAGGCACCTTTACTCGCGCAATATTCAATTATTTGTAGAACTCATTGAGTACGCCGGGCATGCACTGTTAGACAATGACCATTCACTGTTTAAAAAATATTCCACTTCATTAAAGCGCCTAGGGCATATTGACAGAGCACTTACATTTTGGGAAACCAATATTAATCTTTTTTCACTTGAGGAATTAGCAAAACACTATGAGCATAGAGTGAAAGATTATACAAAAGCACTGGAATATTGTAATTGGGCGATAGCACATAGCACTACACTCACAGGCAACCAGCAACTCATTGAACGATACAATGCCAGATTCACTCACAGAATTAATCGTTTGAAAAGAAAAATACAATGAAATCATACCATTACCTAGCACCATATTATGACTATATGCTCAAACATGTAGATTACACAACATGGTACCATTACTTGCGAATGGTAATGTGCAAATATATTCACAATCCACGCACAGTACTTGAGCTTGGATGTGGTACCGGAAAATTTGGACCAAAATTTTCAATGGATGATTACGAAATCTATGGTATGGATAAATCTCTGGAAATGCTAAAAATTGCAAAACTGAGAGCATACAAACATTATCATGTGTTTTGCGGTGATATAACATGTTTTGCACTATCAAAAACAATTGATTTTATATTTTCGGTACACGATACATTCAACTATATTCTTGATTACAATGATTTTTTGAATGCATTACGTTGTGTTCGCTTCTGCATGGGTAATGAAAGCATTTTCCTGTTTGACCTTACTACAGAATATAATATTATGAATAATTTCCACAATAAGCTCATCACCTTTACTGTCAAAGGGACAGATATCAAGTGGCATAATGAATACGATGCACATTCAAAAATATTATATTCAAAGTTGACGTTTACTACACATACCAATACAGTGGTAGAAGAGCATCTTCAGCGCATATATACTGTCGATGAAGTTATACCACTCATTGAAAAAAGTGGCCTTGCAATAATTGATATCGTAGGGGATTATACACTGAAGCCACCACATGAAGAAACAATTATGGTTAACTTTATTACTAAACGGGCACGGTGATGATCGAAACAATTCTATACATCCTGTCATTTGGTTTAGGCATTGCAATATTTTTATACCTACTTTCACTGTACCATCACATTAAAGAAAAAGATGCAAAACCTCCAAAAACACAACCCATAAAGAAAGCAATGTATACTATTCCACAAGAACCCAGATCTCAAAGTTCTGAAGAACCCGTACATCTAAAGGAGAGAACATGCCCGGTGTGTGGATCAAAACTCAGCAAGTACGAAGCTTTATATGCATCAAAAGTTGTGAGAGGAAGCACAAAAATTTTAATATATGGCTGCCGCTATTGTTACAAACCAGATGAAGATCCTGATAAAAAGAAAAAGTCGGATATATAAAATTCTTGAAACTCAGCCATAAATGCCAATGATTGGCATAAAGCTGCAAAACTCCTTAAACACTACCGGATACAGCCCTTCAACATTGTCATCCCTATGATTAAGCATAAGTGCTATCTGCTGTTGATGTGCAGGACCCATAGGAAATACCATCATGCTGTCAGGCTTCATAACATGCAATAATAAAAGAGGCCGTTTACGGCAACCAGCCAAAATAATTGCGCTATCAAAAAGACCTAACGATTCGTCAATATCAGTACCATCACCAGAAAAAATACGAACATTTGATAATCCAGCTTTTTTAAACCGCTGTTTTGCAAGCACAGCTAATTCTTCATCAATTTCTATAGTTGTCACGCTCTTTGCCAGTTGTGCAAGTATTGCTGTTGAATAGCCTGATCCAGTACCAATCTCAAGTACGTGAAAATCTTTCTTTATGCCACAATAATGAATCATCTTTGCAAGTATCAGCGGCTCATCACTTGTTTCGCCTCTGCCAATAGGAATTGGCTCAAATCCGTATAATCTGTCCTCATAAATTTCATCAAAAAAATCTTCCTGATTTACAGCAGCAAATGCATCAACAATTCTTTTTGGAATTTTATTTTTGTGTAAACGTGTAATAAATTCTTCTTTTCTTTTTTTGAGTGTTTTCATAGGCGCTAGTTTCTATGCTACTCAATAAATTGCAAAAGATAGGTCAAGAAATAATCCGAAATAAGTATAGTCATTGATGATGCAACTACCGCTCGTATAGTGGACCTGCCAACACCTTCAGCACCACCAAATGTGTTGAATCCCTGATAACAGGCAATGATTGCAATTTCAATGCCAAAAAATACTGACTTGAAAAGCCCTGTTAAAAAGTCCATAACCCTTAAATAGTTAAACACATTTTCTACATATTTGTCGATAGTTATACCTAAGCTAAAGTAGGCAACAAATGCTCCACCCAGTGATCCAACAACATCCGTGATGACAACAAGCACCGGCGTCATCACAAGACAGGCAATGAATCGCGGCACCGACAAATATTGCACAGGATTAGCATCAAGTGTAATAAGTGCATCAATCTGTTCAGTGACACGCATAGTACCAATTTCAGCAGCAATTGCCGAACCAACTCTCCCAGACAAAAGAAGCGCGGTGAGCACCGGGCACAATTCTCTGAACATTGCAATTGACACCGCACTGCCAATAAATACCGAAGAACCCGACATAAGCGAATCCATGGCTTTGCCTATCTGCAAAGCCATAACCATTCCGGTGAAAAAAAGCGTGATACATGTTACCGGCAACGACTTATACCCAATTTCAAGCATTTGCGTCAAAATATTTTTTGCATCAAAGGGAGGTTTGAAAATCCACTTAACAGTATCAGCAAAAAACAATGTATGCTTACCTACTGATTCAAAAAACTGTATAACTGTACGTGGTAGTGTTATATCTGTGCCGTTCATACTATTCTTCACGGAATTTTTCAATATTGCCAAACTTCATGTACTTATCCCAAAATCTAAGTTCAATGGTACCTGTTGGACCATTACGCTGTTTTGCAACAATAATATCAGCAATGCCAATGCGTTCGGTTTCCTTTTTTACTTTTTCCTCACGGTATATAAATAGTACCACATCGGCATCCTGTTCTATTGCGCCTGATTCACGCAGATCGGACAACTGCGGCTTTTGGTCAGTACGTGATTCAACCGCGCGTGACAGCTGCGACAATGCTATTACCGGAACCGATAGCTCTCGGGCAAGTTGCTTCAATGCATTACTGATTTCAGCTATTTGCTGATGGCGCTCCAACCTGCTGTTAGAAACTATAAGCTGGAGATAATCAACAACTATCAGCCCAACTTTCTGCTTTTGCGCAAATCGCCGTGCTTTTGCCCTGAGCTCAAATATACTAAGGCCAGGGGTATCATCAATATACAGTGGAGATTTTTCAAGCCTGCCAGAAACATCGATGAGCTTACGCAATTGGTCACTGCTTATCTGCCCTGTACGCACATGCTGCATATCAATCATTGATTCAATACACAATATACGAGTGGCAAGTTGTGTAGCTGGCATTTCAAGCGAAAAGAACAGCGTTGGCTGTTTTTCACGCAGGGCAACGTGGTTGGCAATATTTAAAGCAAGTGCAGTTTTTCCCATTGATGGGCGAGCTGCAATGATTATAAGCTCTGATTCATGAAATCCTGTAAGCATTGCATCGAGGTCGGTAAACCCACTTGCAATACCAGTAACAGGTCTTTTTGTTTCATACATGTGGCCTATGTCTTCAAGCGTTTGTTTTAAGACATTTGCCAGGCTCTCAAAATCGCTTGTTATCCTACGCTGAGTAATAAGAAATATATCCTTCTCTGCATCATCAAGAAGTACCTTTGTATCCAGTGTGGTATCGTAGGATTTTTCGGCTATTGCTGTGCATGTTTCTATGAGCTTTCGCCGCAGGCTCAATTCCTTGACCCTGTTTGCATAGAACTCGGCATTTGCTGAAGTTGAAACTGTGCGGTATATGTTGACCAGCGTGGAGTCACCACCAACCTTTTCAAATTGCTTTTTATCAATCAGCCGCTGCTTGATAGTTATAAGGTCAATAGGTATAGCTTTGATCTCCAGTTCCCGTATTGCTTCATAAATCATACGATGCGCATCAACGTAGAAATCCTCCACCTGGAGGATTTCAATAACCTTTAATAACGCATCTTTGCTTAATAGTATTGACGATAAGCACGCAGCTTCGGCCTCAACATCATGAGGTGGCATGCTAACATCAAGCATGCTGTTACTCCTTCACCACAGTAACCTTAATGGTTGCGGACAGCCCTTCCTCTAATTTTATCTTTACCTCATGCTCGCCTGCTTTTTTAATTGGTTCAGGCAGTACTATTTTTCTTTTGTCAATTGTGTACCCCATTTGGGATAACTTTTCAGCTATATCAAGAGCTGTTACCGAACCAAAGAGCTTGTCCTCTTCACCCACCTGAGCACCAATTGTGAGTGCAACATTGGACAACGCTTCTACAAGCTTTTGGCCTTCTTTTTTCCGTTTTTCCTTCTTTATTTTTACAAGCTTTTTCTGATGTTCTATTGCTTTTGCACTTGATTCATTATACGGTATTACAAGCTTTTTGGGCAGAAGATAATTACGTGCATATCCTTCTGCAACTTCTTTTACATCGCCTGCTTCACCCAGATTTGGAATGTCTTTCTGTAATATAACCTTCATAACCAAACTCCTTAATGAAAAAGAATTAAACAATCTTTCTGAAATTCATCCAAAAATCAATGATGCCCAAACCCATGAGCATCGTAATTATAAAAAAAAGCACCTGAAACCCCAATAACGTTGCTACAAATAATAGTAGTATGCCATACAGCTTTGGCCATTGTTTTTTTTCAAAATAATAACTTATTATCGACAGTCCCTGAATGGTATACAGCACACACAGGATAAGGCCAATATTAAGAGCTATCGCCCAGATTACATGGGTATGGCTGCCAAACAACACAGCTGCCCAACTTACAATGAGCAAAAACACAACCCATTCATTAACACGGAAGAAAGAAAACCTGCTATCAGAATTTTGCAAAAACTTAAACCGTATAAAAAACGCATACACAAGCGCATATACAAAAAGCGAAATAACAATTGCACTGAAAAAATAAGAAAATGGCATAAGAATGCGCATTGTTGGAACAAAGTCACTGAGTTGTTGCAACATTACTGACTTTTCTGCTGCTCCCAGCGATGACCCCTCTATCATCTGTTGAATCAACTTTTGGTTATCAGCTACTACATCAACTCCTTTCATATAATACTGGAGATAGTAGACAACTAGAAGCGAAAACCAAAGCAACAATACACTGATTATAAAATACCGCTGAAATGAAAATTGTTTTGCTGCATACCCAAACACCGCACCAGCAATAATAAATTGAATGCCTACCATTTCACTTATAAGGTACGATAGACCTATATAGAGAGCTACCGTAATGATAATAAGAGCTACTGCACCTATTTGTGATTGCAGCCTGTACACCAGAATAGCTATAATTACACTTAACGCTATACCCAGTATAAAATGAAGCAGCAGTTCCACGATAGTATAGTGCAAAAATTATTTTACTACAAATGGCAGCAATGCAATTATACGCGCTCGCTTGATTGCACGTGCTAAATGGCGCTGATGCTTTGCACAGGTGCCGGTAATGCGCCGGGGAAGTATTTTCCCCCTGTCAGTAATAAACCTGACCAATAAATCCGGATTTTTATAATCAATAGCCAGATTTGGGTCTTCACAAAAACGGCATACTTTTTTCTTGAATTTTGGTATCCGTTGCACCTGTACAGCTGCTGCAAGTGCCTTGTCATCATCTTCAGGTACAATTGCATCCGGTTTAATCCCTTCTGGTTGGATATTCTCCTGTGCCTGTATGGTATCATCATGTTTAATTTCTTCGCTCATTATGTTACTCCTCTGTAAATATTAATCTAATCAAATATATTTTTAAGTTTTATTAGAAATTCTTTCTCACCGTCATTCCGAACATATTCCAGTATTTGCACTCTTTACTGTCATTCCGGGCCTGACCCGGAATCCACACTCTCTACTGTCATTCCGGGCTTGACCCGGAATCTCCCTTTGCCACTGTTAGAGATCCTGAATCAAGTTCAGGATGACTTTTTAGTGCTGAACCAAGTTCAGCATGACTTTTTCTCCACATCTTATCATCTATTCAGATCTATTCAGGAAATATAGTGAATATTTAAAATGGTATCTCATCATCAGAAAATGGCTGATCGGTAGTAATATCAACTGGTTCATCGGGTTCAACAGCAACCTGCGAATCAACCTGGGGCTTGCTGCCTAAAAACTGCATTGATTCAGCAACTATTTCAACGGTTGAGCGTTTATTACCATCTTTATCCTGCCATGAACGTTGCTGCAATCTTCCTTCTATTGCTAGTTGTTGACCTTTTTTACAGTAGTTGGCAACAGTTTCAGCTAATTTTCCCCATGCAACGCAGTTGAAAAACGAAACCACTTCCTGCTTTTCATTGTTCTTTAAGTAAATTCTGTTATTAGCCACTGAAAAGGAAACAACAGCAGATCCACCCGGAGTATATCGCAATTCCGGATCCCTTACCACTCTTCCAACAAGTATTACCTTATTTAAATCACCAGCCATACCATATTATGCTGTTTTGCTAAGTTTTGGAAGCCTGACAAAAAGATAGCGCAGGATATCAGGTTGCAATCTGAACTCGGCAATGATATCTTTTACAGAACCCGGATTTATCTGGGCAATGAAATATTCATAATACCCATCATTTGACTTATCGATAGTATACGCTAAACCTCGTATACCCCAGGGTTCATCGGATTCAATCACCACCTGATTTTTCTTTAAAATTTCCCGGACCTTGCTTTTGAGGGATTCTAATTTGTCTGAAGGCCGCAAAATAATAATTAACTCATATTTATTCATTGTTACCCCCTTTGGATATTATTAGCTGCACTGCCTGTGCGTGCAGCAGAAGGATTACCACTATTTTTGCACATAATACAATTTGCAACAACTTTTTTTCAATACTTTTTTCTTTTGAAGGTAATTTTTTTCCAAAAAAGAACTAATCTATATACTTGTATATCTTAAAAAATAAACTAATTGAAGACATTTACAAATTTAGAAAAAAATCAAATATCTCAATTATTTAATAAATTTACATACTATTAACAATTTTACCCTTGACTATGGTATGGTATATTCATATTTTATCTGTGATTTTTTTATAACTTCTTGCATGGCTGGCATGCATAGTCTTGTGGAGATTATAATGATGAAAAAAATTACAAAAACCAGCGACATTAAAACCAATACCCCTATCAGGGTGTATAAAAAAGGATATGGATACTCATTGTTATCATTAATTGAAAATAATGAATTATTTCTGATATGTAAAGCACCGGAAGATTTTTTTACACATATAAAAGAAAATGAATCTGTGGAATGCTATATATGGCCATACCCTGACGGTTCATACGATTTTACAACAACAATCTTAAGTAAAATTTCATTGCCTTTTCCCATAATTTTACTTCAACATACAAATTCTATCACTTACAATCCAACACGACAGTGTTTGAGGGCAAAAGTCAATATCCCCTTTACCTTTTTCACCTTTTCCATTAATACTTCAAAAAGTTTTTCTTCTGAGAATATTCAATGGCACAAGGGAACTATTTTAGAACTTACTGACAGGGAAGCAGTTCTTCATACTGAAATTACCCCAGAACATTTTGTTAAGGGCCATCTTCATCTGGGTAAAAAAGATATAGATATTACCGGGAAAGTAACAGGTATTAACAGCACCCACTATGATATTTTATTTGTAGGGCTTGATGACACGGACAGAGTTGCAATACTGGATTATATTTTCACGGTATACCGGGAATAAGTTACTTTACAATAACAGCTCCATCTTCAAGGATAATATCACATATAATTGTATCCACTTTGGTGTTGAGAGGTGTTGCCACAACAAACTGACCACTGAACTCAAATGTGTCTCCCGGCTGTAATAAGTCTGAATAATCGTCTTTATCAGTATAGCAGTAAATCAAAATTTTTATTTTTGTAAGATTTACAGCTAATGTAATTCTAAACTTCTTTTTCAAAATTCCTGTTTCTTCAACTTTTATAATTTCGCCCTGACCTTTAACCATTTTATTTTTTAATGAATCAAACATTTGCAGCCGTGCTATCGCATCGTTATTTTGCAACATGGCATACCACGATGGATCAAAAATCATTTCTTTTGATTCAACAGCAAGCACATTTACAGTAACTATCGCACATAATAAAATAATTGTAATGTATACGCACTTCATATTCATTGGGCTTCCTGAATATCAAAATAGCATCGTAGAGGCTTACCTGACCTCAGCACAATACAATTTTCAATTACTGCTTTATTTTTTTTCAAAAGTGTAATAACATCTTCCAGAGATCCAATACGTACGCCATTAATTGAATGTATGATATCACCCTTTTTCAAAACATTGTACGCCCGCCCAAACTGCAGCACTTCTAACACAACCACCCCATAGCGGGAATTATCTACAGTTATTCCATACTTTGATTGTAATGTACTCAGCCAGTAATTTCCTTCTTTGGCTGCAAATTTTTCCTGCAGCACAAAATTATATGTAAGTAGCTGTCCATCACGCGCAACAACCAGTTCAATTGCTGACCCAACCTGTTTTGAATGGATCAACTTAACCAGGTCTGATATTTTTTTCACCTCAGATCCATCAACCCTGCGAACAATGTCCCCCACTTCTATACCTGCACGAGATGCTGGTGACCCATCAATAACCGAAATCACTTCAACCTGAGTGTATGCACCGCCTTTAATAAATTTTTCCTGAACTAAAAAACCAAGCCACCCCCTTCGCACCCTGCCGTATTGAAGAAGCTCGCCAACAACTTGCTTAACAATGGATGCTGGAATGGCAAAGCTTATACCCTGATACCCACCTGTTTGCGTTCGTATTGCAGTATTTATGCCAACAAGCTTTCCGTTAAGAGAAACTAAAGGCCCTCCAGAATTTCCAGGATTAATAGGCACATCAGTCTGTATATAATCTTCTATATCAGCAAAGCCTATGTCACTGCGTCCAACTGAGGAAACTATTCCTCCAGTTACCGATTGCTGCAATCCAAAGGGATTCCCTATTGCAAGCACCCACTGGCCAGGATATACTTTTTCATCTTCAAATTCTATTGCCTGCAAAGGAACACCTGCAGGATGTTTTATCTTTAACAGTGCAATATCAGTTTTTTCATCCACCCGGTATATGGTGCCATCCGAAAATGATTCAACCTCACACTCAGAGCCATCTGCAAGGTTAATCTGATATACTGTACCTTTTGCAACTACATGATAGTTGGTAACTATATATCCTTTTGATGAAATGATAGTTCCTGAAGCATAACCAACCTTGCGGTAATGCCCTTTTTCAACAACAAATACCTGTATACTCACTACAGATTTACTTGCTTTTTGTGCTGCTGAAATAAACTTTTCACTGATCGCATCCTGTGCATAACCAGTGGAAATACATATAACTGATATAATTATTGCAAATATTTCTTTCACGTTTATTACTCCACAAACAAAATTTATGACATCATTCTTTAGAACAAAAGTGACTAAAAAATCACTTTTTAATTTTTACGATTCTTTGCTCAGAATGACTTCAATTTTAATCCTATGGGTCATTCTGAGCTCACAAAGTGTCCAAAGAATCCCTCATCAATATTTGAGATTCTTCGCTTTGCTTCAGAATGACTTCAATTTTAATCCTATGGGTCATTCTGAGGTCACAAAGTGACCGAAGAATCCCTTATCAATATTTGAGATTCTTCGCTTCGCTCAGAATGACAATAAAAGACTCCGTATCATAACAATAGTATCTGTACCATAACAAAAGACTCAGTATAACATAAATAGACTCATAATGATAATTAAAAACTCAGAGTGACATTGCAAAATATTTTGCCCACATCAGAGTTACAAATATTATGAGCTATCTCACTATTGAAAAATAATCTTTGCTTTTATCAATTACATATTTGTTAAGGTCAATCTTTTTCCCATACGGTGTGTACGGATATTGTTTATTCACTTCAATCCCTGCAAATAGCGAATAGATGCCAACTGCAATTCCTTCAGCAACATCATCAAGGTGATTATCAATAATAGTGCGTGTAAAGGGTCGCGCCAGATACCCAAACTCAATAAATGCATTAATAGCGTTTATATGCAACGGTACAGACCATATTGAAATATATGGCGGAGCAAGGCGCTGGTCTTTGTGCCGTATACCTTTTGAATAAAGATTGTACAGCACAAACCGTATTATCTCATTTGATGCGTAAAGATTATCGCCACCATACCCTTCAATTCCACCATCCCGCCTGAATTGCTCAAATTTTCCCTGTTCTCGTGCAAAGAAAGCATTATATGGAACAAATTCCTTGAAGGTGTTGGCATAGGGAGTGTATGGTGGATGATGCTTTGCTATATGTGCCCATCCAGGTGGATCACTATACGCCCACTGAACCATGTTGTAACGGTAGCCCCTGAATTCATTTGTATCAAGTGTATAATCATTTTTTATCCTATATCCTGTGAAATACATCGCCACATCATTGCAATACCAGAAAAATCCTGATTTTTTTTCGTCTTCGGTAAACCAGTCAGCATACCTGCTATTATAAAAAAATGATCTGCTAGTAATATTCCCTTTCAAATACTGTAATCCCTGATACAGAATACTGTACGGCGCTGCAATAACAGCATTCATACCCCTGAAGTAAGGTGAGGAATTCAACGCAAAATGTATTGAAACTACCAGATGAGGCTTCAGACTATTAATGTAGCTAATCCTGCCTTCTGCAACAGTACCGTTGTTATCAACAAAATCAAACAATCTGTATGGAGCATTAGGGTTTTTATAAACAAGATGTGAATCTAATGATGGTCCCCTGCTTATGAACGTCTGGATATATATTCGTGTAACTGGTTTGCTGGTATATTTTTGCAGTATGGTATAAAATTTTTCAAAATTGCCATTGGGCGATAGTAACTGTAATAATGCTTCAACCCTTTTAGCTATCTCATAAGTATACACATGTTCATGGTAACTCTTATATGATGCCCCCTCACGATATTTATCAAGAAATTTCATTGAAATAACATCATATCTGTCACCATATTCATCCTTTGGAAGGATAGCCTTGCCCCCATGTCCTGGATCAAGCACCACGCGGTAGAGAGGGAATTCAAGCTGACAGATTGGGGTGTGGATTGATATAATAGCAACAATAATTAAAACTATATATATTACAACTTTCTTTAAACAATCAGAGCAAACCATTATATAATAAGCTACTCCTAAAAAAAAGTTATTATACATGAAAAAGGCTGCCCTTTTAAAAGACAGCCTTTTAAGCTACACTGTTTAAAAATTACAGCAATCCTTATTTAGCTGACTGCTGAGGTGGATTTAATATCCTGTTTAAATTATCAGCTTTGTCTAAATCATACTTTCCTTTTGCATTTTCAGGATCAATATCTTCAAGGATTTGAATTGCATAAGTTTTTGCCACTCTGAAATGTTTCACTGCTGTATCGTAGACATGGTCATCTATCATATTCTGGCCATCATCAAACTGTCCGTAAGCAATACGCAAACGTGCAATATTTCTAAAGAGCACTTTATTCCTATCAGGATTTGATCTGCTGCGTTCATCCAGGTCAAGGTCAAGAATCTTAGTTGCACATTCGCTGAGCAGTGCTTGTGTTCGCTGTTTATAGACCTCGGCTATTTTTTTGTAAAGCTCAAAAATATCTTTGCGGTTTTTCTCAAGTTCTACCTGAGCATAAATGATATCACGCTTATAGTAATAATCCATCCCTTTTTTATAACCTTCATAGATTGCCTGATAGTCCTTATCCCATCCCTGATCTTTGAAATTGGTGATAATGACTTTCAGCATATATATTTTGTCAAGATTTGATTTTTTCAAAAATTCAACACGTTCAAGAGCATGAAACCGTGCCAGATAGTTTTCTTCAGGGCGTGTGGCTTCTGTAAATTGCTGCTTTTCTGCAGGCTGTGCCTGTTGAGCCTTTACTATTGGGGTAAACTGAAGTGAAAGTACTAGTGCAATTGCTAATACAAAAAGTAAGCTTTTCTTTTTCATTGCATTACTCCTTTAATTTGAGATTAAACATGTATTATTGTTAGCATCCCTGCATATAAACTACTCATCAGATTGAAAATAATTCTACTACTCAGCCTATTGTTTAGCAAGTATTTTTTTTATTAAAAAATAATTTTTTATTCCACAATGAGAATTCTGATATCCATCACATTGGTATTAGTAGGCCCTGTTATGATTAAATCTCCTAGCAATTCAAAAAAGTGGTACGAATCATTATTGTTAATATATTCATTAATATTTAATCCAAGTTTTTTTGCTTTTTTAATTGTTTTCCCATCAGCAACTGCACCTGCTGCATCTGTTGGTCCATCAGTGCCATCAGTTCCAATGCTTGCTGCCACAACTGGTAGCTGTTCAATTAATGGAGCTATCTGCATTGCAAATTCCATATTTCGCCCACCAAGACCTGAACCCTTAACAACCACAGTGGTTTCACCTCCGCTGATAATGCAAGCTGGCGTTTTAACAGGATTACCAGTTTTAATTATTTCATGTGCTATTGCACTGTGAAAACGCGCAGCTTCTGCAGTATCGCCTTCAATCATAGAAGATAAAATTATGGAATTATATCCCAATTCATTTGCCTTTTGCTGTGCTGCCATGCAGGCAATTATATTGGAAGCAACAATAATGTTATACACCTTTTCAAATATATGCTTGTCTTTTGGTGTTTCAGGGATTTCACCATTAATTCCTTTTTCAAGATGTGCAACTATTGATGGCGCAACTGCTTTTAGCAGATTATACCGCTGCAATATTGAAAGAGCATCAGCATAGGTACTGGTATCCATCACAAATGGTCCTGATGCAATTATATCCATATCATCACCCACCACATCCGACATCATTAAATTGATGACGGTAGCAGGATATGCTGCCAGCGCAAGGTTACCTCCCTTTGTGCGTGACAGATGTTTACGAACAATATTCAACTCCTTTATTGATGCTCCGCTTCTTAAAAGTCTTTGTGTTAAATCCTGTTTTTGGGCAAGTGTTATTGGTTCAACTGGATACGGCAAAAGTGCCGACCCCCCACCTGATATACATGATATCACCAGATCATGTTCACCAGCTTCCCCAAGCAGATCAATTATCTCCTGTGATGCTTTTAAGCCGTTTTCATCAGGCACCGGATGAGCTGCCTCATGCAATATAATATGTGACAGGCTTTCACGGTACCCGTATTTTACAGCAATAATCCCTTGTGTTATGCTGTCGCCCAGAATATCCTCAACTGCCTTTGCCATTCGTGCAGTTGCTTTTCCCGCTCCAACTACATAAATGTTTTTTATTGCAGACAAATCAAATGCTTTACCATTTTTAATACGCAATATACTGCCTTCCCTTAGCAATGAAGATCGCACCGCAGTATAGGGATCAACTGCTTCAATTGCATGCATATAGATGGTTCTGATATCATCGCGCGGGTTCATATCATATCACTTATCAACTGGTAGTGTAATGTATTCGCCGTTCAAACACACTGGTATGAGCCCTCCGGTAGCGCCAACTGTTGCATCAACTGGTCTAATTGCATGTGCAGTACCCCTTGGTATATACACTGCAGCAGGTGTTGACACCTGATATGTTTCATCACCTAACATAACTTCAAAGGTAATTGCTTTTTCATCACCAATCATCAAATACATTTCATCAAAATCATGCTTATGTGGTGTAGCCCTGTCCATCTTTATGGCAATATCTTTCATCTCCTGCGTTATAGTTTTTATATATAAATACAGTGCCCAGGCATTAGCTTCCGGCACAAGTTCCTTTCCCATAAGCACCGGATATGGAATAACCTGGCTGAAATCATGGTTGGGAAGTTCATTCACATTTATTGGTTTACGCACTATAAGATGTTCGTATTTTCCCATATCCCCTCCGTATAATTATATGTAATTTTAAAAAATCCAACATAACAAAATAGTTGCATTTACTGACACTATTTTTGTATATTTATTATGATGTATATTTATATATATTGTCAAATATTTTACGTAATATACCTATACAGTAGTAGGAATTAACTAAAGGTGTGTAATGCAGTTTAAAATAAGCATGCTTATACAGCAATTGAAAAGTAAACAGTACAAATAAAGAAACGTTAGGGTAATGATATGACAGCATTCCAAAAAAAGCCAATCTTTTTGGTTATTTTTTTAATTTTTTCAATTAGCACCCTGTATGCAAAAAACCTGACGGTAGTATATCCGTTTTCCCCTGATGACCTAACTACACAATCATCACTATTATTTGACGAGCTTAAAAAAATAGAAATTGAAGGTGTGGCAATTGACAGCGTTCAAAAAGCAGGCACATTTAATTCATTGCTTGAATTAAATGATGATAGCGCACGTACTACTATAAAAAAATTTGCCCAGAAACGCAAAGCAGATTTTGTACTCTTTACAGAGCTTTCGCATGCTGTTGGTCAGATAAATATTGAATACAAACTTTACTCACTTGACAATAACAGTTTCATTGCAACATTGTTTGACTGGGCATGGTACAATCAAGTTCATCTATCGGCAAAAACTTTTGAAAAACAACTATCGCGTATACTGCAATCAAAAATAATAAAAATTGGCAATATTGTAGCATTGGGCGATAGCTCCTTACATCAGATTACTGTGACTTTTGAAACCTACGGTGACAGTAGCACCTATACTATCCTGCGTTCACTGCTTAAAGAAGGACCGTATGATACTATCGCAACCACCTCTACAACAACTTACACTGACACTGATGTGCAGCCAGGAACAGTATACTGGTATAAAGTACAGGCATTGAAGGATGGATTTGTGGCTGACACCTCCACAGCCACATCAGCATATATTCCACCTGAAAACAAGGAAAACCTTGACCTTGACAAAGTGTTAGCGGTATACAAAAAACCCGAAGAAAAGCCAGCAGATGAAGAACAAAAAACATTAATGAAAACACATATTGAATTGATTAAACCATACTATATGAATGCAGTGAAGCTTAGAATTATCATGCAGATTGTAAAATCATATATTGCAAAGGGACAGCTTACAGTGTTAAAGGATTTTGATACCATACTAATGGATTCTGAAAACAATACTATATACTTCATAAAGAAAAATACTTATGTAGTGAAACTGGAAACCAAAAAGCCCTTTGAACTGCTTGCAGCAAGCAATTATGATATTGAGCTTTTACAAAAGCTTTTACTCAATGCTATTGCATTTGGGGCTCAAGACGGCTTTATTGAGATTACTGATGATGAAGGGTATACCGCATGGCTTCCTTTGTACCAGTCAATTGGAATAGCAACAACATATTTTAAAGAATATAAAAATTGGGCAGGAAATTCCATACTATGGAGTACATCAAATAAGGAAATAAAAGAAAAGATGAAGGAATATTCAAATCAGTGATGTACACCTAAATATTTACATAAACAGATGTTAATAAAGTGTCGATAGTATACTTAAGAAACACCACCGTAAACATTGAAATTATGTGGAGATATAATTTATAGCAACTATATGTTATTCAAACGAAAAAAGAAAGCACTTCCCGATGTATACGAGTTTACGGATGATGACGGCAAAAAGTGGCTGCAGACATCCACAAAGGACCTTTTGTCCTCAAAGGAACTCAATGACATCATCAAAGAAATAGAAAAAGAAAAAAACCAGGGCGAAATTATAATTGCACGTATTGACTTTAAGAAAGTCAATAAGGAATACTACGAACGCATTGTTGAACTGGAAGAAAAACTAAAAAAAAGAACTGAATTGTTAAAACGCGTTGTAAAAGAAGCCCGCGAGACCATTGACCGCAAAAACAAAAAAATGAAGGAACTTATAGATTATATAAAAAAGCTACACCTTCTCTTAGCG
>JAOAIH010000036.1:27667-32706 GCA_026414805.1 Spirochaetota bacterium
TATTATAAACTATCGCCTGAAGATTTTAACAAAATTGATTTTACAAAAGCCTATACGCCACCCCCCGAAATCCCCTCACCTCCTGCATCAATAGAAGTAAAAGAAAAAATTATTGAGTACGTTCCAGTAGAAGAGCATATACTGGAAGATTAATGTAGAATATTTTCTCTTTATTCTTGACCTATTTGCTTGTGTACTACGTATATGGTAATAAACTCTTTGCTTACACTGGGAGGAATAACTGTGGCTCTGAAAATTTTCAATACAATGACACGCAAGCTGGAAACATTTACACCAGGTGGAGTACCTAAAGATAAAATAGAAGATTATCCACCTGTTACCATTTATTCCTGTGGGCCTACTGTATATAGTTTTGCGCATATTGGTAATTTCCGCACATTTGTATTTAATGACTTCTTACGACGATACCTTAAATTCCGCGGTTTCAAAGTGAACCACGCTATGAATATTACCGACGTAGATGACAAAACCATAGCTGGTGCTCTTAAAGAAGGCATTACCCTGCGTGAATATACTGATAAATATACACAAATATTCTTTGAAGACCTTAAAACGTTGAACATTGAACCGGTGGAACATTACCCACGAGCAACAGAATCAATTGATGCCATGATAGATATTATTGCTCAACTGGAAAAGAAAGGCCTTATTTATGAAAAAGACGGTTCCATCTACTTCAGCATTGCAAAATTTCACCGGTATGGGCGTTTAAGCAATGTTACCAGCATGGATATTAAAGCAGGTGCTCGTTATGATGCCGATGAATATAGCAAGGAAGATGTGCGCGACTTTGCTTTATGGAAAGCCCCTAAAGACAATGAGCCCTACTGGGAAACACCATTTGGCAAAGGCAGGCCCGGGTGGCATATTGAGTGCTCAGCAATGGTACGCAAAATCTTTGGCACCACCATTGATATTCACACCGGCGGTGTGGATTTGATCTTCCCCCATCATGAAAATGAGATAGCTCAGAGCGAAGCAGCTTACGATGAACCATTTGTGCGCTACTGGATCCATGTTGAACACCTGCTGGTAGAAGGCTCAAAGATGTCAAAATCGCTTGGCAATTTTTATACACTGCGTGATCTTCTTAACAAAGGCTATTCGCCACGAGCTATACGGTACCTGCTTTTAACCGCACACTACCGCAAACAGCTCAACTTTACATTTGATGGATTACATCAAGCTGCAGGGGCATTGCTTAGAATTGACAACCTTATTGCACGCCTCAATGATATAAAACATGATGCGCCAAGTAATCAAATGGTTATAGACAGGTGCAATTCATTTATTACTGCATTCACTGAAACTGTTGATGATGATTTGAATATTGCTGGCGGCACCGGGGTGTTCTTTGACTTTGTACACGATATCAACACAATGATTGATGCAGGGTCATTGAGCAAAACAGATGCCATGGTAGTTATGGATACTTTAAAAAAGATAGATACTGTTTTTGGGTTTATCTTTTTTGCGGAAGCATCACAGATAAACAAAGATGAAATTGAAGCATTAATTGAAGAACGTAACAAAGCCCGCAAAGAAAAAAATTTTGCTCGTGCTGACGAAATACGTCAGTTGCTTCTTGACAAAGGCATAATCATTCAGGACACCAAAGAGGGAACACGGTGGATAGTCAAATCGTAGCAGGGCGCAAGGTTGTGCTGGAATACCTTTCTGAAGTGGAAGGGCAGGCAACGCTCTACGTTTCTGATACTGCACATGGCAAAATCATCGACGTAATTATTGCTACAGCTCGCAGCAAAAACATTCCCATACAGAAGGTACACAAAAGCTGGTTTGCTACACACTGTGATGCAAATCATCAAGGTGTGGCTCTTGTTATGAGCTATCGCCCACAAAAAGATGAAAAAGATTTTGACCTGCACACAATTGCTGCCAAAAAAGGCGTGATAGTTGCCTGCGATGAGATAACCGACCCTCACAACATTGGTGCAATCATACGCACTACTGAAGCATTAGGTGGCAGCGCAGTAGTGCTCACAAAAGCTCATGCTCCGGAAATTACTCCAACAATTATTAAAGCTTCAGCAGGAGCAACGGCCCATATACCAGTTCATAGGATGGCAAACCTGGCTCGATTCATGGATGATGCAAAGAAAGCTGGTTTTTGGGTAATAGGTACCAGCGATAAGGGAACGCAAGGCTTAACTACACTAACAGCCTATAAGCCAGCAGTGCTTGTCATTGGCAGCGAAGGTAGTGGCATGCGCCACCTGACACAAAGCCTATGCGATGTAATTGTACGCATCCCGCTTAAAGGCAAAGTGTCATCACTGAATGCAGCGGTTGCCTGTGGCATTGTATTGTGGGAACTCCTCAAAGAATAGATTAACCGTAGCGCGTATCAAACTCTTTGATTATATCAATAAACTCACCAGGCAACTTGCTATACGCATACTCTATTAGTGCAGCTGGTATGCTTTTATAAAATGCTGTGGCGATAGCTCCAGCAATACAAGCCTGTGTATCAGCATCACCTCCTAATGAAATTGCCAGCCGCACTGCACTTTCATAATCAGTGCTATCTAAAAAAGCTACAATAGCTTGTGGTACTGAACCCTGACAGGTAACATCAAAGTGATAGGATGGGCGAATCTCATCAATTGTATATTCTAAATTATACCCAAATGTGTGAGCAATATAATGTTTGATTTCCTCTTTTGATTTCCCCTGTTTTGCTAAAAACACACTTGCTGCAACTGCCTGCGCTCCTTTAATGCCTTGGGGATGATTATGCGTGACAGCAGCTGTTTTTTCAGCAATTGAACAAACATCATGCAGTGAAGTATATGCAAATCCCACAGGGCTTACGCGCATGGCTGAACCATTGCCAAAACTATTGTAAGGCTTCAAATTGCATGATTGCAACCAGCTATAAAATGCTCCACCATATCCACGGTGAGGATAACGATTACCATACTCCCACAATGTGTGTGCAAAATCCTTCTTATGCAGAATGCAATCTGCAATTGCTATTGTTAATACAGTATCATCGGTAAATGTTGCATATGGGTTGAATAAATCAAATTGAGTTTTCTTAATAGGACTTGCTTCATATACAGAGCCAATAATGTCACCAACTATCGCCCCTATTATTGTTGGCATTTTTGAAATGCTACTCATAGTTCTATATTCTTGCCTTTTGACTGCCATCGTTCAAGCAAAAATGGTTTATACAGTTCAAACACCTGTGCCTGTTCTTCCACTACTTCTTCAGCTTCAATGGAAGTCATGTGAAATGTTTCATTTATAAATGAGGCAATCCTGCCAAAGTACAGTGGCACCATGAGACTGATTAGCCTTACTTTATTTATCTGCCAGGTGTGGTAAATTGCAGATAGTTCATAAACAACTTTAACCCAGATTTCGACTGGAATATTAAACAGGTCAACATCCATACGTGATGAAGTTTCAAGTGTGGAATATACTTCATTACTGAACATTTCCTTATACAGTGCTTGAAACTGCATAAAACCTGTTTTATATTCATTCACAAGCCGTGGCAAATTTACTTCTATTGCCTCAGGCTCAACCTTTGCAACATCCCCAAAAGTTGGCACCGGTTTGCTGCCTTCAATATTTTTCCAGTACGGCTCATAGTGCTCCATAAGTCTGAACAGTGTACCAATCACCTGCACAAACATTGGCCCCAACGATTGGGCTGGGTCTTTTGCATCATGAATCTTAACCCCTAAATTTGCCTGGCATATATTTACATGGCTCACTATTGCATTAACTGTCATAAATATATCTATGCCAAAACGTGCGATATCGGTGGTCCACACTGGTTTATCCAGATACAATTGCGCCAGGCGTTTTGAGAATGTGAAGTCGCCACCAATGGGCTGGCGAATTCGTTTGCCAAATACTGCACGTATGATATTATATACAATATTATTGGTGATAGTCCCGTCATATTTGTAACGGGTATACACGGGTGCAACAAACTCATACTTTTTTTCAAGTACGGGCGATAGCAGCCGCTGTACCCATTCAGGAGAGATGCTCCGCAGATCGGAATCAACTACCATGCACGCATCAACATCAAGAATATGTGCAGCCTCAAAGATTGCCCTGAATGCCGAACCCTTGCCAGCAACACCGCGGTATATTTGAATGATGCGCTCCTGCCATGGTTTCAATTCAATGGACTGTGCAATGTCGCGGGTATCATCAGTGGAACCACCATCTGATACAAAAATGACAGGGCGAAGATCATTATAATATTTGAATAATCCATCGCTCACCATACTCATGACATTGGCGATAGTAGATTCGTTATTAAAGCATGGTATGCCAATAAGAATATCCGCTTTTTTTATTTGCTCAAGCCGTTTGATGATAAACGGGCGTAATGCTGTAGAGTATTCCATAATGGAAAGTATACACTATCATGATTGCATAATCAAGAATTTTACTACTTATTCTATTTATACATGATTTTGGATATATCAGTGTATTATTTATTTTTCATTAAATTGCCATAATATTTCTACAAACAATCAGGGCATAATCCATGAGAAAATAATGCATCACTATGTTGACTTATATAATGTTCTATTGGCTGCCATGTACCTTTTTCATCGCGTATTTTTTTACAGTAAGAACATATTGGCAGTATCCCCTGCAGTAAAGTAACTTCTTCCTCTAGCTTTTTATTTTCCATTGCAACTTTTTCTATAGTAAGTGAAAATGCAATGAAGACAAGAATCTGTATAATCATATTTACTGTTGATTCCATCATTGACCATGGAACTCTCCATATAAATGAAACAAATGAAAATCGTATTACAGGTAAAAGAAACGTATACAGTAACCCATAACCCTTTCCATTGAACCATGTTGAAAGTGCAATGGGTATGAGGAATGTAATGGGGATTTTTATATGCTCTGACCCCTCACACCCACCCAGCAATTGAATACCTCTTGCGGTAAACTTCATCATACCGCATGAATTTTGCTAATCGTTCTGCAAATGTCTTCCCTAACTGCAC